>CAZWVT010000113.1:0-1584 GCA_964636665.1 uncultured Flavobacteriaceae bacterium | reverse complement strand
TTAAAAACCACCTTTCGAAATTTTGAAAGGTGGTTTTACTTTATATAAATATTACCCTATTTTTGATATTAAATTTACTGCTATGAAATCTGACTCCCTGATATTCGGTATTTACCCCGTTGAAGAAGCTTTGCAAACTTCCAATCTGGATAAGCTGTTTGTTCAAAATGGAAACACCAATGAGAAAATAAACAGAATTGTAAAAAATGCGGAACAAAAGAATATAACGATTCAATTTGTGCCGATTGAAAAATTAAACCGACTGGTTAAGGGAAATCATCAGGGAATTATTGCCCAGTCTGCTCCTATTTCATTTACCTCTATTGAAAAAGTCGTAGCTGATGCATTTAAATCAAATGTTGCACCTTTATTTTTGATTTTAGATCAATTATCGGATGTTAGAAATTTTGGCGCCATTGTCAGAACTGCAGAATGTACGGGCGTAAATGCAATTATAATTCCCAAAAGTGGCGCAGCACCGATAACCGGAGATACCGTAAAAACATCGGCAGGTGCTATTTATAAGATTCCTATTTGCAAAACAGACCATATCAAGGATGCTATTTTTTATCTGCAAGGAAGTGGTGTTCGCGTCCTTGCCGCAACTGAAAAAACAAACACTTCGCTATACACTCTCGATTTAAAAGAACCGCTGGCATTGATTATGGGTTCTGAAGGAAAAGGCATCTCAAACTCGGTCTTAAATCTGACGGATGACAAAGCATCACTCCCACTTCTTGGAGAAATTAATTCATTAAATGTCTCGGTAGCGTGTGGAGCATTTTTATATGAAATTATTAGACAACGTCATCATTGATTTTTAGAATCTTCTCTCTTATTCTTCGTATAAATGTAATTTACTTTTATTCCGGAAGTATTATCGGATTGTTCAGTTTTAGCTTCCTCTGATTCTTCTTTTGGAGTTGAGGGATTAAAATTACCATCCTCATCAAAATGTTGTAAGAAAGCGTCTTTTGTATCGTCGTAATCTTCTCTTTGCCATTCGTATTTTGTTTGAGGGAAGGGAACATTTTTAGTTACCAAAGCAAACACAAACCCCACAACAAACCCGGAAAGATGGCCTTCCCATGAAATTTTGGGATCTACAGGAAAAATATACCACCACAAACCGCCGTATAGAAATACGACAATCAATGCAATTGCAACCAATTGATAATATCCCGAAAAAACGCCTTTAAAAAAAATAAATGCTACGAGCATATAAACGATTCCACTGGCGCCGATATGAAAAGCGGGCCTCCCAATAGTCCAAGTGAGTATTCCTGTCAACAGCAATCCGAAAATCAGGATTCTCCACCTTACGTGCCGGTAGAAATAAAA
This sequence comes from uncultured Flavobacteriaceae bacterium, assembly GCA_964636665.1. Lineage (GTDB taxonomy): Bacteria > Bacteroidota > Bacteroidia > Flavobacteriales > Flavobacteriaceae > JAAYLC01. The sequence goes on along the minus strand of CAZWVT010000113.1, from coordinate 243 downwards.
CAACCCCATTAATAAAACGAATAAAGGAACGGAGTTATTAAAAATATGTTCTAAACTTCCGTGAATAAACGGACCTAAGAAAATTCCTTTGAGTCCTTCCACATTACGCGGGAAAATACCGAATTCCGTAAAATTTATCTCAAATCTGTGTTCTATCCAGAAAATTATCCACAACATCAAAGTAATCCCCAAAGGATAGATTAAGATTTCTGCACTCCAACGTAATGAATTTTCATTTTTCAT
>CAZWVT010000112.1:0-1660 GCA_964636665.1 uncultured Flavobacteriaceae bacterium | reverse complement strand
TCTATATCGCATAGAAGCGGATTGGATTGTTTTATTTCTTTTTCCATATCTTTTATTTTTGTTTGTCATTGAGAAGCATTTGCGCCTACCAAAAAAAATAATATTACAATGTATTTTAGTTTGTTAATCATAATTTTGTTTTACTATTTCAGCATTTTGTTTTTGCTTTTACAAAGATATGGTTGTTTTAGTATACAATTTATATAGATTTCCTTTTAGAAAGTGCTTTCCAAAAGGAAACTATATTGATATTCATTTGTTTATAGTAAAAGATGAAATATGGATAAGAAACAAAGAGTAAATGATTCGCCAGTTTGTCAAGTGCGCATGCAAGCCATTAGCGATACCATGAGTATTTTATCAGGAAAATGGAAATTTCACATCATTGGAACTCTCATTGAAGGAGATAAGCTTGGGTTTATGGAGTTAATGCGAGAAATTGATGGAATTGGTACCAAAATGCTTTCTAAAGAACTTCAATATTTAGAAATGAACCGATTAATCAGTCGAACTGTAAAAGACACAAAGCCCATCACCGTTGAATATGCAATTACAGAATACGGTGCTACTTTAGCTCCCGTAATTCATGAAATTACGAACTGGGGAATTGGATATCGAAAATCTATTTTTGCTGATTAATTCGATGATTTATCGATGTTTTTTTGAATGAAGAGTTGGATAAAAAGCTTATAGCTATCCTTTGTTGAGTTGGATTTCAACGAATTGAAACCAATTTATCAATTTGCCCTCTCTTATCTCAGGTAAATCCTTGAAACTCTCTTGCTTATGCTTGTCATTACTTCGTAAGGAATCGTTTTTAAACGCTTTGAAAACGAATCAATGCTAATGTTATCGCCAATTATTTCTACTTCATCACCGGCTTCACAGTTTACGTTGCTAACATCAACGGTGGTCATGTCCATACACACGTTTCCTACAACGGGACAACTGACTCCATTGATAAAAACTTCTCCTACTCCGTTGCTCAAGCTTCTTCTAAATCCATCGGCATAGCCAATGCGAAGAGAAGCGATTTCCATGTTTTTTTCTGCTTTAAATGTTCTTCCGTAGCCAATGGTTTCTCCTGCATCTAACTTAATAATTTGAGAAATCGTAGTTTTCCATTTCATCGAAGGCAACAATCCATCTTCTTCGGCGGTAGAAGTAAAACCAAACACTCCAATTCCTAAGCGAACCATGTCGAAAGAAGCGGTTTTACTGAATTTACTCGTTCCTTCACTGTTGAGAAGATGAAATAAAATAGTGGAATCATATTCCTCAAATTGTGTTTTCATTTTTTGAAATCTTGCAATTTGCTGTAGTGTGAATAAATCATCGGGATTATCTGCATCGGCCAAATGCGAGTAAACACTTTTTACTTTTATTTCAGGAGAAATTTTTAATTTTTCAATCAACTCTTCCATATCATCGGGATAGAAGCCCAATCGGTTCATTCCTGTTTCTACAGTAATGTGAATTGGAAAATCAGTAATGCTATCTTTTTTAAGGTGTGCGCAAAAAGCATCCAATTGCTCAAACGAAAAGATGGTGGGTTCTAAATTCAATCGAATTAAATCGTTGTATGCATCAATTTCTGAATTCATCACCAAAATAGGCAAAGTAATGTCATTTTCCCGTAAAGTAGCGCCTTCATCGGTAT
>CAZWVT010000111.1:0-1702 GCA_964636665.1 uncultured Flavobacteriaceae bacterium | reverse complement strand
GGAAAACAATTGGATATCCTTCCATTTTTGGATAAGGCTGAGGTATTTATTTTGCCAACTAAAGATGAAGGACGTAGAGAAGGTTCGCCCGTTTCACTTCTGGAGGCGATGGCCAACGGAAAGGTTGTAATAGGGTCTGATATTCCGGGAATACGGGATCAATTGGCCAAATTTCCTGATTCTCTTTTTAAAGCGTCCAACATCGATGATTTAAGCCAAAAACTCGAACATTACATGAGCCAGTCTCCGGAGGAATTAAAAAGAATTGGGACTGTATTTTACAATCATGTACATTTGGAATATCCCCTAAAGAAGGAAATTAAAAGACACGAGGATCTTTATCGAATGATTATAAAATAAACTGCTCTTTTCTATATACCTAATTAAATAATGAAACTCTACTACCCAAAAGACCATTATGACCGCAAAGCGCGAGGCGGTGTTTTTCCGTTATTGAAACCATTTATCAAAAGCAAAGGATTTACAGAAGCGCAGCGGCAATCTCAGTACGGAGTTTCGTCAGTAGATTTTCAGTTTGTGGATAATCCGGAAGAAGCAGAATTGGGTATATTGACGATGAATTGGAATTACTATACCCGAACCAAACAATTAAAAAAAGCAATTGCTTTTGTAAATGATTGCGAGAAGATGGGAATCAAAGTAATGTCTTGGAATGCCGGAGATCAAGGGGTGAAAGTGCCAAAGTTGCCCAATCTTATTATTTTGAGGGAAAGCGGATACCGTTCCAAATTTTCTGAAAATGAGTTTACCCTGCCTTCTTTCGTATCCGACCCGCTTAAAAAATTTTACGAAACCGATACGCCTTTTATTATTCCCTATGATTCTACGCCTTTAGTGGGTTTTTGCGGACAGGCTGATTATTCCAGAAAAACAGCATTGCGACAATTGGGGCTGATTGCCATCAATAACTTTAAGTTTTATGTTGGACAAAGCCCTTTTGAACCTCAAGCACTGATGTCCACTATTTATTTACGAGCCGCGGTGTTAAGGAAGTTGCAATTGGCTGCGAATGTAAATACAAATTTCATTCTCCGAAAAAAATATCGTGCCGGTGTAACGGAAAACAAGGATCAACATCAAACAACATTGGAATTTTACAACAATCTGAAAAATGCTCCTTATGTGATATGCATTCGTGGTGGCGGTAATTTTTCTGTCCGTTTTTACGAAGCCTTGGCGATGGGTCGTATTCCCATACTGATTGATACGGACAGTTCTTTGCCACTCTCTGATGTAATTCAGTGGAAAGATCACGTTGTTTGGGTGCCCTATAAGGACAGAAACCGTGTGGACACTATTTTAATAGATTTTCATAATCGCTTAAAAAAAGAAGAATTCGAAGATTTGCAATTGCGCAATCGTAAATTGTGGGAAGATTACTTACGATATGGCAGTTTTTTTAAAAAAATGATTGAACGTGAAAAATCGAAATAGACGAAAGACTGACAGAGTAATGATTAATGGTCAATGGTTAATGATAAATGAAGATACGCTTCCCGCCTCACGCTTCACGAAAAAACTCTCAACTTTCAACTGATAAACGCCTCACGCTTCATGAAAAAACCTTCAACTCTCAATTTTCAACTTTCAATTTTCAACTGATAAACGCTTCACACTTCACGCCTCACGCTTCACGAAAAAACTTTCAACTCTCAATTTTCAACTTTCAATTTTCAACTGA
>CAZWVT010000110.1:0-1730 GCA_964636665.1 uncultured Flavobacteriaceae bacterium | reverse complement strand
ATTCTATCGTAATAGAACCTTTTATGATGTGATATTTTTCTGTTTGATGCCATTTGCTTAATGGTTCATGATAAATGATATCGGATTTTTATAAAGCTCCTTATATTAACCGTTCAAATTTCAACAGATATTTTTCATTAAAAACCTTATCACATTTTCCACAAGACCTTTTTCGAGAAGGCATTCTGTGTCTTGTGTAAACATAACCACACTTTTGGCAAATAGCTTCGATTTTCCCTTTTACTATATTTGTGTTTTCTCTTGAATAACATCTCTCTCCATCACAACCTATTTCCAAAGCTTTTTTTTTCCAGACCCAATTATGCCCTTTGCCAGGACCAACCAATGCGTGAGCGATTTCATGGAGAATTACATTCTTAACCGTTTCATAATCGTTTAGAAGTACCAAATGTTTAGATAATGTAATAAATCTAGGATAATAGCTACAATGACCAAATCTTCGTTTTGCATTGTCAAATTCAAAACGAAATCGATATTCTAATCCGTGTTTTTTCATCAGCTCAAGTGCTAATTCTCTTGCTTCTTCTAAATCCATAGCCTAACTCATTGGTTTTATCATTTTTTCAATAAATTCAATTTCCTCTTTGGTCAATTTATATTTTGCATATAATTGTTGGTCAATTTCAGTGATTGATTTTGACCAGTCGATGTCTGAATCATTTGTGAAGTTTTGTAAGGGAACTTTTTCCCAAGTTGCTCTTGAGTTATGTTGAGTAATCTTTAAGATTCCAAGCATAGTACGAGCAAACTTCGATTTAACGTATTTAAGAGCATTTTGTGCTTCAAATTCCTTATCAAAAGCCCCAATAGACAAAAATGTGTCAGTATGTCCAATTAAAGGCCCTCCAATTAATGGTTCTCCAATTAACGGAGTACTTGAAACTTCACCGATTGCGCCTGAACCATTTGCCTCAGGGACAAAAACTTTCCACTTTTCAAATGAATCAGGTAAGGATAAATATTTTTTGTCTATCCATTTGGATTTACGTTTACCCTTTTTTCGCCCTAGTATTTCCACAAAATCCTGATTTTCTTTTTTTTCGAGAAAAGCGAAATCCATATTCGAAAATGATTTTGAAACAATTTTATTTTTAGTGCCCTTTCCCTGCATTTTTTCTGCCTTTGGAAATTTTCTGAAGAAAGTATTAGAAAATCGATAAATTCCTTGGGCTTGAACAAGGTCAGAAAAAGAGAACTCTGTTTTGCTTCCAACCTTTTTAGCTATAGACTTCAATTCTGGCAAATGTGTAAAAGTTTCAATAGGTTCGAAAGTTAAATTTTTATTTCGATATATAATTGATAGCCCACCTGTTATATCGGTGTTCGGAAACAATTTGGACGAATCCTGCTCATAAAATTGAACTTTTAAATGCTTATCTGACAGCATTTTTTCATTCCAGATTTTTGGTGTCTGTCCAGCATTAAATAAAAATCTTGCAGGAGATATCAAAATATATTGATCTGATAGATCCTTGGCTAAATCATAAAAATGCTGATAAATCGGTTCATCACGTGCTTTGCCACTCCTCTGATACGGCGGATTGCCTACAATTACACCAAATTTCAGTTTCTTTCCATTGACTTGGAGCGTATTGTTTTCAACCAAATTATTTTCTTTGATTAAATCATAACTTGTATAATCTGCTTCTATATTTTTCATATCTAATTCTAATAAATTATAAACTTTCCTCGTAAACTCATAAGCAATT
>CAZWVT010000109.1:0-1809 GCA_964636665.1 uncultured Flavobacteriaceae bacterium | reverse complement strand
CAAAATGAGAACAAAAGGCTTCAAGATGAGAACGACAAACTGTGGCGAATGAACGAAAAACTGCGTTCTAAATTGGAAGAATAAGGATTAAAAAATCATCAAATCCAATTATCTCTTAATAAAACGTTTTCTTATTGGCGGATTATCGCTTATTTTTACTATCTCCATTCTAATAGAACTTAATTATATGAGTATTCAAAGGACGCGCTATTGGATTATTGTCTATTCCATTTCTGCGGTAATTTTATTCGCCATCTATCATTTATTGGATTTAAAAATATTAGATCCGTGGCGCACTTACATTCCGTTTTTGAAGAAGCTCAGTATGAGTTTTTTCTTTATTTCCCTGATTTTTCTGCTGAGTAAAATTATCAGTCGGATTATTACCTCGCAAACACATACCGAAGGGGATCGTTATAACCTGATTCGGATTACCCGTTTTCTGGCGATGGTTTCCAGCCTCATCGTACTCGTTTCATTTTTATTCCAAAATCTATATGCGGCGGTTGTCAGTTTCGGATTGATTTCGCTTATTTTAGGATTTGCATTACAGAATCCAATCACTTCATTTATTGCATGGATTTACCTTATTTTTCGGCGTTCTTATTTGGTCGGTGACCGGATTCAATTAAAAAATATGCGCGGAGATGTGATTGAAATCAGTTATTTAGACACCACAATTCTTGAATGCAGTGGCGATTATCTGGAAAATGACCGACGAAGTGGCAGGATTATCCGTTTTCCCAACTCACTTATCTTAAGAGAAGAAATAATCAATTATTCCGGACCTCAAACCCCTTTTATTTGGAATGAAACCGCCGTGCAAATTGCCTACACAAGTGATTTGCAGTTTGTTGAAAATTGCCTGCTGAAAGCCGCACAATCTGATTTTATGAAGCGTTATCCGCTTCTGAACAACGGTGAACATTCCCATTGGAAACCCGCTGTTTATTTCCGAAACAGTCGGTATGCGTGGATGGAAGCCGTGATTTCATACCCCGTAGAACCAAAAGATACAACTGAAAGAAGAAATAGAATCCTGCATCTGGCTTTGCCACAATTAAATAGTCATCCCGATAAAGTCCAATTCCCCGAAGGAACGCTCCGGTAAATCGTACAGGCAAGGAAATATCAAGTGATTATATTTACGGCTATTTCGTATCTTCACAGCAAAAAAATATTTATGATTTCAGAAATAGTCAAAAATCGGAGGTCGGTTTATCCTGTTCAATACAACGACGCTCCTATTACCAAAGAAGAACTTGACAAAATATTGGATGCGGCAAATTGGGCACCGACTCACAGACGTACCGAACCGTGGCGTTTTAAAGTGTTTCACGGAAAAACTCAGGAAGAACTGGGCAATTTCCTATCGGAAAGTTATAAGGAAAACGCCGAGAAATTTTCAGAGAGAACTTATAACAAACTCAAAGAAAATGCGACAAAATCAGGGGCGGTAATCGCCATTTGCATGCAACGCGATCCGGACGAAAAAATTCCCGAATGGGAAGAAATTGCCGCTACGGCGATGGCAGTTCAAAATATGTGGCTGGTCGCTTCTCAATTAAAAATCGGTTCTTATTGGTCAAGCCCCGGCGTGAAACAATATTTAGGCAATCACATTTCATTAAATGAAGGCGAACGCTGTTTGGGATTTTTCTATATGGGAAAATACGATGATGAACTTCCCGAAGGAATACGAGCTTCGGATATCTCAGAAAAAACGGAATGGATATAATCCACTGCCGGAAAATTGCAATACCTAAAGGCTTAAGTTCTTAATTCGATTTTTCTGGGCGGGAAGCTTTT
>CAZWVT010000108.1:0-1829 GCA_964636665.1 uncultured Flavobacteriaceae bacterium | reverse complement strand
TGGTTTAGATGATTACATTGTCGAAGTGGTATTCCCTGTGTTTGAGAGAGAAATACGGGATTACCAAATTCACGATATCGAAAACATAGACAATCCGATTAAAGAAACCCATTCCATTGAATTTAAACCGGAGAAAAAAGACGATACTTATTTATTAAATCCGTTTTACAGCCATCTGTTTTTTGAAGAGAACCCTTTTAAAATGGAAGCGCGAACCTATCCCATAGATTTTGGATTCCCTTTTTCAAATATTTATAGAATGAGCATCGATTTGGGAAATATTTACAGCGTTGAAGAATTGCCGGAGAACAAGACAGTCCAATTACCGGAGAATACGGGATTGTGCTCCATCTCCTATTCATTAGACGATACTAAAATCAACGTTCATTTTAACTTTCGACTCACCGGATTTCGCTTTCAACCGGAAGCCTACGATATCATAAAAGAATTTTTCCAACATGCGGTAGATGCTTTGGAAAACGATACTATTGTTTTGAAGAAAAACGGAACTTAATGATTAATGTATTTTAGGAATTGACAATTAGGGAAAAAGAAAAAAATTTCAATTCTCAACTTTCAATTTTCAATTAGAGAAACGCTTCACGCTTCACGATAAAAAAATTTCAATTCTCAATTATTTAGTCGTATTAAACTTATAACTAAAACCCAGCATAAAGTATCGCTGCAGCATTACTGACTGATAATCTTCAATATAAAAATCAGATATCGTACGACGGGCATTGATGTTTTGATTTAACAAATCGTAAACTTTCAAGCTTAATGTGGCATTCTTATTAAAAAAAACATAGTCAATAGAAGTGTTCCACAGCCAATAATCCTTTTGAAAACCTGCTTGAATTTGTGAATTGTAATGATAAGTCATGCTGTTTTTCCATTCAAAATTTTCAATGGCCAACAAACTGGTTTCCGCCCGAAGAGATTGACTGTAAAAAGAACGATTATCAAAGATGTTGTTTTCGTATTTGCTGTCTGAAAAAGAAATGCTGTAATCCATTTCCATACTCAAAACATTATTCCATTCAAATTTGGTTTGAAAATTCGGAGCTGTGCTTATGGAACGCATAGCATATTGGATTCCGTTGTTGAAATTTACACTTCGCCTTACAGATCCCCACATTCCGGCTCCAATGGTTACGCTCCGGATGCTGTCTAATTTAAATTTCTTCTCTCCAAACAAGTTGTAATTTCCACTGCGAAACCCGTCTAAGTTATCATAAGTAGTGGTACGCACGTTATTTTCATCAATAATCGATTTTGAAACTACATAATCGTCAATCAAACTTCCATTTAAATTGAAATAAACATTAATTCCTTTTTGCGGATTGGACATAAAATATCCGGCATATAACGATTGGGTTGTCGAAGGCAGCAAATCGGGATTTCCGATAATCGTATGCAATGGATTTGAAACATCGACACTCGGCAACAATTGCATAATCGATGGCGTTTGAGACCGAAGTCTGTAAAAAATATTGATATTGGACAAAGAAGAAATTTTAATATGTGAACTTACCTGCATATCCAGTGCCTCAAATGTGTTTTCTACTTTTAAATCCGGTCGCAACTCGTCACTTCCTTCCATAATTCCAAAAACATAACCTCCGCCTATTCTAAAATTCTTGCCTTCTTCGCGATATATCAATGTAGCACCGGGTTTGTTTCTGATTTCATTAAACCTGTAATCCGTGCTTAACAAATGATTAAACTCGGTAAAATCCATAGTTGAATTTTCAAAATCATTGACAAACTTGGACGTATTGTTTTTATTTTGAGAAAAGGAATAATTAAAATCCACAAACACTTTTTTC
>CAZWVT010000107.1:0-1880 GCA_964636665.1 uncultured Flavobacteriaceae bacterium | reverse complement strand
CTTTCCAAGGGTATTTCAAAAGGTAAGATGCTTTTTTAAAGTTTTTTAAAATATTACAGATGGTCATTCTTAAAAGGATGACCATTTTTTTATATTTTTTGAGTTGATTTTAAAAGGTTCAAATGAAAAGAACATTGAAAATAGCAATAATTGGCGACTTTAACTTTAGCTATAACGCACATCATGCAACAAACATAGCTGTTGAGCATGCGTCAATTGGTCTCGGAATACACACCAACTATTATTGGTTAAGACTTCATGAAATGAGGGTCATAAAACAAAATGATCTCAAAAAATACGACGGATGTTGGCTGGCTCCTGGTCCGTATGATAACGAAGTTTTTCTTACTGAAATCCTTGAACTAATTCTTGATACAAATCTTCCGCTTTTTCTCACAGGAAGAAGTTTTAAAGCTTTTATAGAGGTCATTTGTAAACGCTACAATATCAAAACAAATCAGGAAAAAGCTATTTCAGAAAATCTATTTCAAGGAAACCAATACGACAGAATTAAAGTTGTTCCAATTTTAGAACCTTTAAAAAAATTATACCACGGTAAAAATAGAAAGGAGCTTTCAAATTCTCGATTTTCCATTTACCCAAAAGCAATAGAAAATTTGCTGGAGGTAATCGATATAGAAGCAATCAATCAATTTGAAGAACCTGAAATTGTTAGCTTAAAATCAAGAGATTTTTGCGTGGCAACCATGAGTTTACCGCAAATTACGAGCACACGAGAAAGTCCACACCCTTTAGTTTTAGCATTTTTAAACTACCTTAAAAACGCTGTTTAGCAAAAGTCAATCCGAGGATTCATCTTGAAAGTAACGCAATTCTTCGGGAATTTCTATTGTACTTGCATTTTCATTTTTCTCTGATTCAAAATAAGCCATTATTGCCTCTTTCATCAGATGCCGTTGTTGCGCATCGTTTAACGGTGGCAGTTCTCCCACCACTTCAAAATGCGGCCAATTTTCTTTGTCTCGACCAATTAACTTATAAAACCCATAAGGCTCTAAAACTGTGCAAATAGCAATGTGCATCAACTCGACCTTTTGACGTTTGGAAAACTTTTGATATCCTTTACCAAGTTCTTGAACTCCAATTAAAAAAACAACAGATTGCAAGTCCAAACCACCTCCAAACTGTTCATTTAACTCAGCCAAGAGTTTGTTCCACTTGATTTCAATTTGATAATCAATACCTTGTTTTATTTCCATTTCAATACAATAGATTAAGACAACAAAAGAGATTGTCTTAAAATTAGTTTTCCAGACAATCTCTTTATGCTTATTTTCAAGAAGTTACACTAATGCGCCCTCGGTTTCTGCTTCTTCGTTATCATACGCCGATACGGAAGGACAAGCACACATTAAATTTCTGTCTCCATACGCATCATCAACACGTCGAACAGGAACCCAATATTTATTATTCACTAAGTACGGCAACGGATAAATCGCTTCTTTTGGAGAATAATCATATTTCCATTCTTGATTTATCACACATTCTGCTGTATGCGGTGCATTTTTCAAGACATTGTTCTCTTGATCAGCTTTACCTTCTTCAATATTCGCTATTTCTTTTCGAATGTTAATTAACGCATCACAGAAACGATCTAACTCAGCTTTGTCTTCAGACTCGGTAGGTTCTATCATCAAAGTTCCAGCAACAGGGAACGAAACTGTTGGTGCATGAAAACCATAATCCATTAATCGCTTTGCAATATCAGACACTTCTACGCCAGCAGTTCGCTTGAATGAATTACAGTCAATAATCATTTCATGCGCAACTGTATTATTTTCTCCCGAATACAAGATTGGAAAATGCGGTTTTAACTTTGCTTTTAAGTAATTTGCATTTAAAATCGCCATTTCCGTTGA
>CAZWVT010000106.1:0-1906 GCA_964636665.1 uncultured Flavobacteriaceae bacterium | reverse complement strand
TAGCAGTAAATACAGTAATTTTAAAACCTATTTAAATTATTTAGGACAGGATTGACCCAAGGACTATAACTTTTACCCGGAAATTATGTATAATCTGGCGCCCTGTTGGGAGTTGGGAAGGTGAAAAACCGGGCAGCACAGACAGCTCTAAGCTTATAAGCTTTGTATATTTGTAACCCCTAATGCTTATGCTTATGAAAGTTGTTTCCCTGTTATGTTTTATGCTGATGACGCTATCTGGTTATGGCCAATCAACTCAGATAAATCAACAATATATAAGAATTACAAATCTCGTTAGCGGCACTTTATTGACTCCTGAAAATGAACATCCTGTTCCGCTTGTAATTATAGTCGGCGATAGCGGTCCGGTGGATCGCAACGGCAATCAACCGATGATGAAAAACAATTCGCTACGTTATTTGGCAGAAGCGTTGTACAAAAATAAGATTGCAAGTTTCCGTTATGACAAACGATTGGTCAGACTCATTGAAAATCGAATGCTTCAAGAGGAAAATTTAAGTTTCTCCGATTTTATAGATGACGCAATTGCGGTTTTTAATCATTTTAAATCCGCTGACAACTTCTCAAAAATTTATATTATCGGACACGGTCAAGGCTCGTTAGTGGGAATGGCAGCAGCTCAAGAAAATGCAGACGGTTTCATCTCCATTGCAGGAGCAGGTCAAGAAATTGGCGATGTTATCGTGGATCAATTGGCTGTTCAAGCCCCGGGACTTATGGATGATGCGCGTGCTGCTTTTGACGACCTTCGCACCACCGGACAATCTTTAAACCACCACTCCGGATTGGCATCCATTTTTAGAAAAGAAATTCAACCATTTCTATACACTTGGATGCAGTATGACCCACAAGAAGAATTAAAAAAACTGCAAATGCCCATACTTTTAATCACAGGCGATAAAGATTTTCAAGTGCAAGTCTCAGAACTCCATTTATTGGCATCAGCCAATCCCAATGCCCAAACGGTGATAATTGAAAATATGAACCACATTTTAAAAGAAGTGGACAATATGGGAATGGAGAATCAAAGAACATACAACAATCCATCACTCCCGATTATTCCAAAACTTATTGAGGTCCTCGTCGATTTTATAAATAAGTAATCAAAATTTAAAGCATATTTGCACAAATTTTTATTTAGTCTATGCGCACATTCTTCTTATTCGCCATCGTATCGGTTTTATGCTATTCTTGTCAAAGAAATCATTCCGCTCAGATGATTGTAAATGGTACCATTAAAGAATTAAAACGAGGAAAAGTTTATCTGCAAAAATGGAATGATTCCGTACTTGTAGCTATTGATTCTGCTGTAATTGAGGGAAATCCCGAATTTAAATTCCAATACCAATTAGCTGAACCGGAAGTGTTTTACGTCTCTCTCAATATAAAAAATCCATCCGACCTCGATGATGAAATTTATTTTTTCGGAGAACCGGGACTCATAACTATCCACACACATTTAGACGGTTTCGGAAGTAAAGCAGTAATTTCAGGCTCGGTTAATGACAGTTTATGGCGAGTTTACAACAAGATTAAACAGCGTTATATCAATAGGAATTTAGAGCTTATCGAAAAAAGATTAGGCGCCATTCCGGGGAAAGATGATTCTTTAATAAATGCTATCGAAAGGCAAGAACAGTCGCTTACAAACTCCAAACACATGGCAACTGTCAATTTTGCATTAGGTCATTCCGATTACGAAATTGCCCCTTTTATCGTTTTGGATGAAGCTTATAATGTCCGTTCAAAATATTTGGATACGGTATATCAAAGTTTAAGTCCGAAAATACAGACTTCAAAATATGGAATCGTACTCGAGCAACTCGTGGAAGCAAGAAAAGAAATGGAAAATGAACTTTCCGTTTTAGAATAACATTCAAAAATT
>CAZWVT010000105.1:0-1979 GCA_964636665.1 uncultured Flavobacteriaceae bacterium | reverse complement strand
CTTAAATCTCCTCCTGCCATTACGTAGGCAAGTTTGTTAGCGATTTTTTTATCGTGTTCACTGATGTAATTTCCTGCAAGCATCTGATCGGTTCCTACATACAACATTCCTAATGCTTGTTTTCCCAATACTTTTATTTTGGTTGGGTTTGGTTTTGTATAACCTCGATCCGCCATTTGACGTGCAATTTGTTTTGCAACTGCAATTTGTCGTTCTTGATTTACCACTACAATATCTTTTCCGGGTTGTAAAATGTTTAAATCATAAGCTTCATAGGCAGAAGTGGAAACTTTAGCCATTCCGATAGTCAAAAAGTAGTGTTGCAATCGATTCAATTCCACATCATCTTTCATAAAGGATTCACTTGCTCGTAAAGTCATTTCTTTGGAACCGCCGCCGCCGGGAATTAATCCGACGCCAAATTCTACCAGACCAATATAAGTTTCAGCTGCAGCTACTACGCGGTCGGCGTGTAATGTAAATTCACATCCTCCTCCTAATGTCATCGCATGAGGTGCTACAATTACAGGAATCGAAGAGTAACGGATGCGCATGCTCGTATCTTGAAAATATTTTACCGCGGCGTTTAATTCATCGTATTCTTGCTCAACGGCCATCATAAAAATCATTCCGATGTTGGCACCGACTGAAAAATTCTGACCTTGATTGGCAATTATCAAACCTTCAAATTCATTTTCGGCTATATTTATTGCTTTATGAATTCCGGAAAGTACATCGCCACCGATGGCATTCATTTTGGAACGGAATTCTAAATTTAAAATTCCATCTCCTAAATCGTGAAGCACGATGCCACTGTTTTTAAAGACCTCATTGCTTTCGCGAATGTTGTTGAGAATAATAAAAGAATCTTGTCCGGGTTTCTTTATAAAGTGCTGCTTATCGACTGCATCAGGTGCGTAATAATAAGTCAATCCATTTCGAATTTCATAAAAAGAAGTTATTCCTTTTTCCGCCATTTCGAGAACCCAATCTGCCGGTGTTCGATCCGCCTCTTTTATAAGTTCAATTCCTTTTTTTAGCCCGATGGCATCCCAAATTTCAAAAGGTCCCATTTCCCATCCGAAACCCGCACGCATGGCATCGTCTATTTTATAAAGTTCATCGGCTATTTCCGGAATCCGCTTGGAGACATAAGCGAACATGGCTCCGAAATTTTTTCTATAGAATTCGCCTGCTTTGTCTTTTCCATTTATCAAAACGGGGAATCTTTCCTTAAGTATTGAAATTGATTTGGTTTGTTCTAAAGTAGGGAAGGAGGCTTTTTTATTTTTTCGGTATTCTAAAGTGTTTAAATCCAAAGTTAGAATCTCACTCTTTCCTTTTTCATCTTTAATTTTTTTATAAAATCCTTGACCGCTTTTACTGCCTAACCAATTATTTTCCATCATCTTATCGATAAAATCTGGAATTTTATACATCTCACGTTCTTCATCTTCAGGTGCATTTTCGAAAAGTCCGTTGGAAACGTGTACAAGTGTGTCAAGTCCAACGACATCAACAGTTCTGAAAGTTGCAGATTTTGGTCTTCCGATAACAGGTCCCGTAAGTTTATCAACCTCTTCAATAGTCAAATCCATTTCTTTTATTTGATGAAAAAGAGCTTGAATTCCAAAAATCCCAATTCTGTTTCCTATAAAAGCCGGAGTGTCTTTTGCTATAACAGTAGTCTTTCCGAGAAACCTATCCCCATAATCGTCAAGAAAGTTTAAGACTTCAGAAGAAGTGCGAGGTCCCGGAATAATTTCAAGTAATTTTAAATATCGCGGCGGATTGAAAAAGTGGGTACCGCAAAAATGTTTTTGAAAATCTTCACTTCTTCCTTCGCTCATAAGGTGAATGGGAATTCCGGAAGTGTTTGAAGTAATCAATGTGCCGGGACGGCGATGTTTGTCTAAATTTTCAAAAACCTGTTTTTTAATGTCCAAACGTTCAATTACAACCTCAATAATCCAATCGGC
>CAZWVT010000104.1:0-2001 GCA_964636665.1 uncultured Flavobacteriaceae bacterium | reverse complement strand
GCGCCAAGCGCCAAAACGTTACCTCTCATTTTGACCGAAATACAACTTTCTTTAAAAATTATATAATAAAAAACACAATATCATTTATTTTTTATATATTTGTAGGATAAAAAATATCTCTGCGCCAACAGAGATACTAAATTTTCGGTCGTACCGATTTTTAAATATTTTTTTGCTTATGGTACAAATGTACAAAAATAATTCGAATTCACGTCAAAATAAAAGACGTCTTGCGACAATTGATGGCGTGAAATTCGAATTGAAAAATGAGCTTCCACTAATGTTTAAAGCATTTAAAGAAGCGTATGAACTTTACGAAAGTGAAATCAGAAAAACTCCTCCTGAAGCAAGAGCTAGAGGATTTGAAGCATCATTGTTGAATTCAAAAATGATACAATGTATTCAAAAATACTTTCCTATGAACTGGAAGTTCGGGAAGTATAAAAGGTTTACACTTCGAACAAATGGTTATATAGTTTTATTCAAGAAATTGGATAAATATGATAAACCAATGAATATTAAAACCAAATCGGTAGAAGCGATTTCTCATCAACTATCATTGCCGTTATTTAATGATGCAAATTTTGTCGAAGAACCTATTTTGTTCTTTGGTTACAAAAAGAATAGTGTTGGGAGTATTTCTGAACCAAAATTGGTTTATCTAGATGAAGAACGGGTTAAGTGGATAGTTACTGCTGATGATGTCAGAATTGACAAATCAATAGAGCTTCCAACGAAAACTCAAAAAGTCGCTACTCCTGTTTTGAGAAAAGGAAAAGAAGGCGACAAAAAAGTTGGCTAATTATTAACCCAATCGTGTACGACCGATTATTTTATTAACTAAATATGAAAACAAAAAAAATGAAAATCAATCACAAGCAGTTAACATTTGCGAGAGAATACAGAGGGTATTCTCAAACAGATTTATCTTCAATGATTGATGGATTGTCTCAACCAAACTTGTCAAAGTTTGAAAAAGGTTTAAGTACATTATCTGATGAATTATTATCTAAAATTGTTTCCTTTTTGGACTTTCCATTTGATTTTTTAAGTAAAAACATTTCAAATAAATCAGAGACTGCGCATTATCGGAAAAGAACAACAATTACAAAAAAAGACAGAACAGACATTGAACATAGCTACAAATTAATTGGCTATTTAATAGATGAAATGGCGGACTCTTTGATGTGGCCTGAATTTACTTTCAAAACATTAGATATTGAAGATGGTTATACTCCTCAATACGTTGCATCTTACACCAGAAAATTTTTAGGATTAAAACCAAACGAACCCGTAAGAGATATTTGCAATCATTTAGAGGTTAATGGGATTATTATAGTAGAACTAGATGCTATTGAAAAATTTGATGGAGTTTCATTTGAAACGGACAATGGTTATCCTGTTATCGTTTTAAATAAAAATTTTAGCAATGACAGAAAGAGATTTACAATAGCACACGAGTTAGGTCATTTGCTTATGCACTCGCTTAACAATCCTGCGATTCCAGAATACAGAGAAAAAGAATTGGAAAACGAAGCTAATTCGTTTGCCTCTGAATTCTTAATGCCAAAAGAGGCAATCAAGAACTCTCTTTATAATTTAAGACTTTCGTATTTGGCTGAACTGAAAAGATATTGGCTGACTTCTATGGCTTCTATTATAAGAAGAGCAAAGGATTTAGGATGTATAACAAAAGACACTTATACATATCTAAATATTGAATTTAGCAGAAAAGGATTAAAAAAGGACGAAGGATTTGATATTTATATTGATAGTCCAGAGTTATTCCGTAAAGGTTATGCAATGCATAAAACTGAATTAGCTTATTCGGATTTTGAATTAGCTAGTGGATTTTCCTTACCTGTTGATGTAATCAAAAGATATTGTGAAACGAATCGGAATCAAACTAAATTAAGAGTTCTGATTTAAAAAGTCGAGTAGGTAAGAGGGGGAATCTCACCCCCAAACCTCTCACAGAACCGTACGTGAACCTCTCGATTC
>CAZWVT010000103.1:0-2047 GCA_964636665.1 uncultured Flavobacteriaceae bacterium | reverse complement strand
TTACAAACGCGACCATCCCAAACGGCGAAAACTCAACCGGCTGGGCTTGGGTATCAGCAGCGGGTACCTGTGCCTCACGCTCTTGTTGAAGGTGTTGGTATACTTTCAGTTTACATCGGCTTTGGAAAATCACCAAATTGCCTATTCGGACATTAAAACCAAACCCGGTCCGCTCAACGCAATCCTCTGGCACGCCAACGTGATGAGTGAAGATGTGATTTATTTGGGCGAATATTCGTTTTTTGACAGCCAACCGATTTCATTTTACCCGGTTGAGAAAAACCATGAACTGCTAGGCGATTTGAAAAATGATCGGAATGTTCAGCGCCTTATCAAAATTACAGAAGGATGGTATACCGTGCAGCGCGAGGGCGATCGAATTTTTCTAAACGATTTGCGCTTTGGACTTTTAAACAACGACATGACCAATCCCCGATTTTCGTTCAGCTATGAATTGATTCCCTCGGAAGGGGAAATTACCGTGGCGGAAAACGAAAAAACCCGGGAAGACGCAGGACAGCTCCTGCGGGAACTTTGGGTGCGAGTACAAGGGAATTAGGTGTTTTGTGGTGAGTAGTTCTCCTCACTGAAAGTAGACTTTAGAAATTTCTTTCATTCAATTCCTGCTTTCAGCTTTTTTTGAATCTCTTCAATCTGTTCACTATAAGGAGAGTCCGCAACGGGTGAGGTCGATAATACTTCCTCGTTATTTTTGAGTTTTAATTGAGATAGCAAAAGGTACCATTGTGCTTTTGCTTCATACTCAGAAGATTCATCATCGGCTGCTTTCCGAAAGTAGGGAACTGCATCTTCATATTTCTTCAGATTAAAGTGTGCCGCTCCGATATAATAATTCAACACATTACTTTCAGGATCACTATTTAAAATTGTGCTCCATTTTTCAATGGTCACATCATATTTCCCCGCTTTATAATCCACCATCGCATCCTGAAAAATATAGTCGTTTGCGCCACTCAAAGGCACGGGCAAACCCGGATCGATGGTGGCATACTGCGCAAAGATCCGCTCTTCGGTTTCGGGGGAATTGGTGAGCCATAAGCCCGCCGCAATCAGTAAAATAATTCCGGCAGCCATCGCAAGCCAGGGGCGTATCGCGGGTTTTTTAACTTTAGTACCGAATTTCTTATCATGAATGCGTTCTAAATTACTTCGAAATCCAGCGATTTCAACTGCTCGAATAAGCATTTGATTTTCTTCAACCGTGTGTTTCAACTTGGGATTTGAACGTATTTCAGCTTCGAAGATTGATTTTTCCTCCGGCAACATTTTTCGCTGAATATATTTCTCGATTTTTTCAAATTCCTCTATTGCTATTTCGTCAGGGGTCATTTTTAAGGGGTGTTTTTGATGTGGAATTCTCTGAGCTTTTTCATGCAGCGGTATTTTAATGTTTTTATGGTCTCGCTGCTGTACTTCAACTCTTCTCCAATCTCTGCTAAACTTTTGTTTTCATAATAAAATCGACTAAGTATACTTTTACATTTCTCATCAAGCTGGTTATACAGTTCGTTCATGTATTTCATTTTGAGCTCAACCTCTTCCCCATAATCCTCTTGTGGGTCTGGCAGCGAGTGATTTTCACCGGAGAGTCGTATGGTCGCGCGGTATTCTTTTGATTTCAATTTGTCTAACCATTTGAATTTCGCAATTTGAAATATGTATCCGCCAAGGCTTTTTCCACTTTGCACTTCAAACTTGCCTTCTTTTACGTTCAACCAAGCTGCCACAATGGCTTCTTGAAATATGTCTTTAGCGTCCTCAGACTTTCCACTGTTATTTAAAATGTATTGTTGTACATTTTCGTAGTTGTCCATGTAAATTCGCTCTAGGCACCTCTGATCCTTCCCAACGAATTTGCGGAGAAAATCACTTTCAGTATCGTATTCATTCATCGATTTCACAATATAATCTTTTGATCGACTTCAATTATAAAGATTATATTATTGTTGTCCAATGATTCAATTTGCTTTTTATTCCGTGTACTCCGTTTATTATTATATCGGTTTAGATGGCAAAAGGTGAACAG
>CAZWVT010000102.1:0-2148 GCA_964636665.1 uncultured Flavobacteriaceae bacterium | reverse complement strand
ATTTGTAATTTAAACCTCTTAGGCAAAAATATAACTTTGAAGTTCAAAAAATAGTTTCCGAAAATTAAATTATAGGTGAAAATTCTTCACGTTTTATATCAATCGTTGCCACAGGTTTCAGGTTCCAGTATCCGAAGCCGTGATATTCTGATGTCTCAAAAAAATATAGGATTGGATGTGGTGGCGGTTACTTCAGGATTTCAAGGAAGTATTGACGGAGAAAACGAAGATATAATTGATGATATTCGATACATTCGGACATCTTCACGCAAAAAGACCATTATCACGGATAATAACAAAGGTGTCATTCAGCAGTTTAAGAAATTCCTTTCTATTTTCACTTTTGCGTTTAAACTTCTAAAGATTGTAAAAAAAGAAAAACCGGATGTGCTTCATGCCCACGCCATGTTTTTCTGCGGAATTCCTACTGCTTTAATAGGCAGATGGAAAAAAATCCCGGTAGTTTATGAATTTCGTTCGTTATGGATGTTTCAAAAAAAGGATGGTTCAAAATCAAAACTGAACCGATTTGTTGAAAATTTTCTGGTTTCCTTGGAAGCATTCACGCTCAAAAAAGCTGATGTTGCTGTTTTTTTAAATAAAGAATTGGAAAACTATTTTTCATCTAAAGGAAAAACGTTTAAAAAAAAATATGTCATCAACAATGCGGTAAACCTTGATTATATTGACGATATGCTTATTAAACAACCAAAAACCAAAGAGCGAAATGAAATTGTTTTTGGATATATTGGAACATTGACAGCTTATGAAGGCATCGAATTTTTAGTAGAAACTTTTCAAGAATTATATCAAGAAGGAATTAAAAATAAGCTATTGATTTATGGAAATGGAATTAGTAAAGATGCAGTGGTTAATCAGATTGAAAAACATCCGGAGATTTCTAATGTAAATTATATGGGCAGCGTAGAGCCAAATGAAATTCCAAAAGCTTTTTCAGAGATAGATGTGATTGTAAATCCGCGATTGGACAATGAAGTAACACAATCCGTCACTCCGTTGAAACCTTTGGAAGCAATGGCTTATCGTAAAGTGTTTGTCGGAAGCGATGTCGGGGGAATTGCAGCTTTAGTAAAACAAGGATTCAATGGTTTCCTTTTTCGTGCGGAAGATAAAACTACATTAAAAGCAACTATTCGTCAAGTAATTCATCTATCAAATATAGAAAAATCTGAACTTTTAATCCGCGCACGGAATTTTGTTGAGAAAGAAAAAAGCTGGAAGAAAAATGCGGCAGATTACAAAGCAATTTATCAGCGGCTAATAAATTATAGAAAAAAATAATACGAAGGTGGTAACGCTACACACTGATCAAAAAATAGATTTATTGGGATTTAAAATCGATAACCTGACGATGCAGGAAACAATCGATTTGGTGGATTATGTAGTTTCAAACAAAAAAGATATTACGCTTACCGATATCAATGCCGGAAAAATCATTCAAATTAATGAAGATTCTGAATTGAAACATTATGTAAATCATAGCGATATAATTCAAGCTGATGGCCAAGCTGTAATTTGGGCTTCAAGAATCTTACAAAAACCTTTAAAAGAACGAGTTGCCGGTGTGGATTTGGTTGAGAAACTGATTTGTCAGGCACATTTAAAAAAACAAAAAGTGTTTTTCTTTGGAGCTAAAGAAGAGGTTGTTCAGGAAGTTGTTCGCCGATTTGTAGATAAATACGATGAAAATATTTTAGCGGGTTATCGCAACGGTTACTTTTCACATGAAGACGCTCCTACCATTGCCTGTCAGATTGCAGACAGCGGCGCGAATTTATTATTTGTAGCCATTACTTCTCCCATTCAGGAGCAATTTTTATACGAAAACAGAGAAATATTAAAACCTGTAAATTTCAAAATGGGCGTAGGAGGAAGTTTCGATGTTTTTGCAGGGAAAACCAAACGCGCCCCAATGTGGATGCAAAAAGCAGGACTCGAATGGTTTTATCGTTTTCTGCAAGAACCAAAACGTATGTGGAAACGCTATTTGGTAGGGAACAGTAAATTTATTTGGCTGGTACTTAAAGAACGATTCACAAAAGAGAAATAAAACTTGACTCAAATATCTCGATAGAGTTTTTTATCTTTCCACAAAATTAGCCTTTAAGCGTCTTATGAGGATTCTGC
>CAZWVT010000101.1:0-2175 GCA_964636665.1 uncultured Flavobacteriaceae bacterium | reverse complement strand
CCTTTTCATGTTGTTTTATTTATTGCAGTTAGTTTAATTTTACTAGGGGCGGTAGTTCATCTTATGCCATCAGGCAGGCAAGATGTTCTGGGCTATGAATTGAGGTTTTTGTCGGAAGATAGACTGCATAAAAAACAAAAAAGAAGAGAAGTTGACGTTTCTAAGATTTTAGCAGAAGTAGATACAACATTTATCGAGGCGGAAATAGAAAAAGTGAGTGACAGTATGTTTGTTCATGATACAATTAATGAAAAACGAAGCACCTTTAGCATTACCGAAAATGATGTCTTACTTTATGACGAAAACGGAAGAAAAAAACTAATAGATTTCTTTAAAAAGCTAAAGAATGCATCGAACAATAAAATTCGAATTTTACATTACGGAGATTCTCAAATTGAAGGCGATCGAATGACAGGATTTCTTCGGCAACGACTTCAATCTCAATTTGGAGGAAGCGGTCCAGGATTTGTTCCTGCAATTGATGTTTACCCGACGGTTACCTATGAAAATGAATATTCGCCTAATTTTATGCGCTATACAAACTTCGGAGGAAGAGCATTGGAGTCCAATCGATACGGAATCCTTAATTCTGTTGGACGATTTACACCCGAATATCCCGATTCTGTAAACAGAGATAGTTTAGAAGTTGTCAATGCGTGGATTCAAATAGCACCGGGAAAAAGAGCGTATAGCCGCGCGAAATTTTACAATCGCATCGATTTACATTATTCCGATGCTACGGAAAAGTGCTTGTTGAACATTTATCAAAACGATGAACTGGTAAAAACAGATTCGTTAATTGCTGATGGAGAATATCATGTTTATTCCTACCCTACCGCCAACGATCCGCAACAAGTTAGGTTTGAATTTCAAAGTAAAGTAAGTCCAAATGTTCTTGGATTTTCATTGGATGGAATCAGCGGAATTCAAGTTGATAATATCGCCATGAGAGGCTCGAGCGGAACATTTTTTGGAAGAATTGATCAAAATTTGGCAAGCCGAATTTATAAAGAACAAAATGCAGAACTTTTTATCATGCAGTTTGGAGGAAATGCAGTTCCTTACATTAATGATTCAACAAGCGCGGAAAGAACTGTGAGGTATTTTAGAGGACAATTAAATACCATAAAAAAAATAAGACCCAACGCCGCAATTATAGTGATTGGACCAAGTGATATGTCGGTTTTAATAGAAGGAGAATATACCACTTATCCATTGTTGCCGTACTACGTTGAATTGATGATAAAAGCAACAAAAGAAATAGGTGGCGCATATTTTGATATGTATGAAGCAATGGGAGGGGAAGACGCTATGGTGGCATGGGTAGAAAACGGATTGGCAAGCACGGATCATATCCATTTTACAAATAAAGGAGCGAGCATTGCAGCACAAAAGTTTTACGATGCTTTAATGACAGCGTATAATAAATTACAAAAAGAATGACTGGAAAAAACAAAATGAAAACCTACATACTGTCTGTTCTTGTTTTACTCTCTTCTGGCGTTTTTGCACAAGAGGATAAAACAGCATTTTGCGATTCTATACACAAGGAAAGAGCGATTTGTCAAGATTCTATTGCTCAAATTTTCGGACTAAAGAAAAATACAGATTCGCTGAACTTGTATTTAAACGATAGATTTTTCGGAGTTTTAGATTCAACGTTAGAATGCACCTATCCTTTTATCGACTTTGAAAAGAATAATTTTCAGTTTTATACGCCCAATAGCCCGACGTTTGAAAAACTTTTCTTTAAAATTCAGCAAATGGTGAAATACAAGGAAGAAAAACTAAACTTTTTTCACATCGGAGGCTCACATGTTCAGGCTGATATTTATACCCATGTAGTAAGAGAGCGATTGCAAAGCTATTGGGACGATTTGCCAGGAGATCGCGGTTTCGTTTTTCCTTATAAAATGGCGAAAACAAACAATCCGTGGAATTATCGATTCACTTCAAAAAATACATGGCAAGGATACCGCTCTGTAATCCATCGCCCAGATTCTGTTCATTACGGACTCTTAGGAATTGCCGCTTCTTGTACAGATTCTATAATTGATTTGAATTTTGATTATTCTAAAAGTGCATTAAAACCTCCCATCCATCAAGTGAGAATTTTCCATAATAAAGGAAAAATGAATTACAAAATTGAGTTTGACAGCATTTTAAATCCAGTTC
>CAZWVT010000100.1:0-2534 GCA_964636665.1 uncultured Flavobacteriaceae bacterium | reverse complement strand
TATCTTTTAAAATCCGCTCCTTTCAATTCATTTTTATTGGCATAGTCAATAGCTTCCTTAAACCATTTTCCGGAAGTGTATCCCAAGTTAATAATGTCTTTTCCTGTTATCATTTTTTTTCTTAATACCATTAGATTTACAGTACTCTCTAATTTAAACAAATATTCAATACAAACAACTTTTTATTTTCTGACGAATTAATCTTTATACTGATGTGGCTCGCTATTTCAATTTAGACATCACATATTTCTCTATTAATATTTTTAAAGAATTAGTCTTTATTTATGAAAAACACTTCTTAATTCTCCGTTAATTCTTATGTTGCAGGTTATTTATTCATCAGAAAGTTCCTATCTTCAACCTATTAAAATTTTGTGTTATGGAAAATATACCTGTTTGGGCACTCAATGCCACACTCGGAAGTTTCAAACAATTAGACCGAAAAATTTCTGTTGAAGTAGCTGTCATCGGAGGCGGTATCACGGGAATCACTACTGCACAACTTCTAAAGAAAAGAGGGATTAAAACAGCGGTAATCGAATCTCGTAAAATCGGGCAGGGAACTACCGGACAAAGCACCGGAAACTTGTATGCACCTACGGAATACGATTTTTCAAAAATGCTTTCAAAATACAGTTTTAGTCAGGTGCAACAAGTGATTTTGTCACGCTTACAAGCCATGGAAACAATTCGTAAAAATATTGAGCAGTTTTCTATTGACTGTGATTTCCATTTACAACCGATGTATTATTTTAATGCATACAACGACAAAAACTTGCAACGCGAAAAGAAACACGCACAAGAATTGGGATTGCCGACAACTTCCTTACCTAAAGGTTTTCCGCTTTATTTTGAAGACGGCTTTGGCATAGAAAATCAAGCGCAATTTAATCCCTTTATCTACACTCAAGAATTGGCACGTGAAATCTTTGATGCCGATTGTGAAATTTTTGAAGATACTTGCATCAACGAAATTGAGAAAGACGAAGATTTTTATTATCTCAAAACCGATATGACGCGTGTGAAAGCACGTTATGTAGTTCATGCGACTCATACTCCAAAAGGGTTGTTGGTTCCTTACCACACGGCACTTGCGCCTTATCGTGAATATGGAATTGCTGTCAAACTAAAAGATTCGGTTTATCCGGAAGGAATTTATTGGGTTTATTACGGCGAAGAAAAATTCTCAATCCGTTCTTATAAAAATGAATTGGGGTCGTTTTTAATCTGTATCGGCAGTATGCACAAAGTAGGTCAGGCTGATGACAACAGAGAAAACATCAGTCGTTTGATAGATTTCGTAAATAAACATTTTGAAGTTGAATCTGTAAATTATATGTGGGGCGGACAAAATTATAAAGCTGCGGACATGTTGCCTTATATCGGTAAAAAATCAGCAGAATCAAGAGAGTTTATTGCTACGGGTTTTTCTACCGATGGTTTAGTTTACGGAACTTTAGCTGCGCAAATCATCAGTGATGCCATTGCACAAATAGAAAATCCCTATGCCGAATTATACAAAGCCCATAGAAGTCAACCGCTTAAAGCCGCAAAAAATATAGTAAAAGAAAACTTGAATGTTTTAGGCAAACTTGCAGGAGACTTTTTTAAAAACGGGGAGCCAAAAGAGGTAGAAAGTATCAGTCCCAACGAAGGAAAATTGATTCAAACCGAGGAAGGAAAATTTGCCGTTTCCAAAGATGATAAGGGCGAAGTCAAAGTGCTGTCCCCAATTTGCCCGCATATGGGATGTACGGTACATTGGAATTTTGCCGAAAAATCTTGGGATTGCCCTTGTCACGGCAGTCGGTTTGATACCAATGGAAAAGTTATCGAAGGGCCTTCATTTAAAAATCTGGAACAAATCAAACTTAAAAAACCTAAAGAATAAATTGTATTATTGAGGATTCAAAATCCTTTCATGAATTCACCAAAAACACTTGCAGTAAAACTGCGTTCCAAAGCTGAGAAATATATAAAAAAAGGACACCCTTGGGTTTTTTCGGAAAGTATTGAGAAAATAAACAAAGAAGCAAAGTCAGGCGATGTTGCCGTGCTTTTTGGCCAACGCACTAACAAGGCTTATGCAGTGGGATTATTCGATGCGGAATCTCCCATCAGAATCAAAATCTTGCACTCCGGCGGAGGCATCAAGATTGACAGTCATTTTTTTAATCAAAAAGTTGAAAATGCCTTTCGGCTGCGGCAACCGTTGTTGGAACATGACGTTGATGCTTATCGGTTATTATTTGGAGAAAATGACGGATTTCCGGGACTTATCTGTGATGTTTACAACCGTATTGCAGTGGTGAAAATTTATTCTGCCGCTTGGATTCCATATTTGAATGCCGTAAGTGAATCTATTGCTGCTGTTGCCAACGTTGATGCCATTGTACTGAGACTCAGTCGCAATGTTCAAAACTTAAAATCGTCGGTTCAGGAAGGTCGGGTTTTATACGGAACGTTGAACAATTAGCTTATTACTTTCAGAGAATACGGTGTGGTTTTCCAAACTGACGTTCTTTTGGGGCATA
>CAZWVT010000099.1:0-3335 GCA_964636665.1 uncultured Flavobacteriaceae bacterium | reverse complement strand
ACAGGAATACCCAAATGAGATTGTCCTTTTTGAATCTGGATAAATTCCCTCGCTGTTCTATTGTCTTTCAGTTTATTCAGGGCAAGTTCGACGACTACTTTATTACTTAGAGAGTTGTTAGTAATTGATGCTTGAGGAAAGATATGATCCACATTGTATTTGGATCCGTCAAACAATTCTGTCAATTTGATCATTTGCCCTGAATATGGCGACCGGTATCCTTGCTCAATCCAAAGTTTGTACTTTTCAAAGTCGGCTTTACTGATGTGTGTCTTCTTAAGGATATCTTCAATATCTTTTTTAGAAATGTTGGCTCCTTTTAGTTTCGCGTTATCTTCAAAAAATTTCCTGTCATTATTCTTTGTGTGTTCAGCACCCTCTTCTGCTATTTTCAATCTTTCAAAATGGTCTGGATTTCTTGGATTTGCATTGTATGAATTATGCGAAAGGTATTCTTCCAAAATTTGTCTTAATCGCTTGTTTTGTGCCTTATTGCCAGACATACGTTTAGTTTCTGACTCTTTTTCCTTAGCTGATTTTTTAAGTTCTCTTCCTACTTCCAAATGGATTTTTGAAAAGAAGTTTGGAATTCCTTGCCCGTAGTAATCCCAAATGTCAGCAACTACCTGCATCATTTCCAAAAGCACTTTCTCGGCTACGGGATTATTCAAAGAGTGTTGCTTCAACTCTTGGTGTAGTTGCTTTCGAATATCCTCTGGAGAAGTCCAATATTTTGCCTGCGCTAACTCTGAGTGACGCCCGTAAACCAGATAGGAAGCTTTTGTCAAATTCAACCGTTTAAAATCATCTAAACTTTGGTAACCCCTAAAAACATTGAATAATCCTTTGGGGAATGGAAGTTCACCTTTTTGATAATCAACACTATCTGCTTCAAAATTGATTTCATTTAATTTTGTTAATATTTCACCTTGTCGCCCAGATAAGCGGTTGCGCCATTTTTGAAACCAACTTTCATTCGCCCAACTATCCTCACATTGTTGCTTCCCCAAACGAATTAAAGGCAATAATTTCTTCAATGCTTTCTCGGAATAGGCACAATATCTTGAAGCAAACTTTGGATAATTAGCAAAATCAACAATGATTTTATCTTTTATTTCATCTGCAATTTCAACTTCTTTAAAATAGTTATTGAAAAAAGTGTTTATGCTTTTACTGTTGTTTTCAGTGCGTTCTTTGTAGCTTACAGAATACAAATAATGCCATAATTCCCTTTATTTTTCTTGCGTTAAAAATTCAGCGTAATTGGCAAATACACACCGTTTGAAACGGGTAGCAAAACTTACGCGTGTTTCGTTCCCTTTTATCTCTTCGTCTTCAGGGAAGTTCCAAGCGTAATTGCTTTCCTTAGGCTTATAATCAATTTTAAACTTCTTTTTGCAGTATGCTAAAAACTGTTCTTGACTTAAAGATTTACGATTGTTTAATTCCTCAAATAGCTCTTGGAATTCCTTTTCGGATTTGAAATATTCGTTGGTAATATCTTGGTTAGTCAATTTTTTCCCATCAATCTCTTTTTCAAGTTGTATCAAACGTAGATTATGTAACTTATCCCAGATTCTGAACTCTTGAAAATAGGGGTGTGATGCTGAAACGACCTTAATGTATACAGGCTCTTTTTTATTCTTGATTTCACCTGTTTCTACATCAATTTCTTGTATCGGATTGCCATTTTTATCCTCAACCGTTTTCCAATATTGAACTTCGTATTTACAATCAGCTATTTCAGATTTCTTACTTTTCAACGGTCTTTGGTACATCAGAATATCTTCGACCAATAAATGACAAATAGCATCTTGGTTTTTCAACAAAGCATCTTGATGGTTTTTGTTTTTTGGATAAAGGGTTTTTACACATTGTTCGAAGATTTTTTTGTCCTCCAAATTGGTGTGAAATTGCTGCTGAGTGGTTATAATTTGTTTCAACTCCTGTCGATAGAAACTCCTATCCACCACTTGAAACATTCCGCCGATTATCTTTGTGCGGTTGCCAGTTTTAGCATCATTTTTCAGAACATCGTAAATTCTTGGAGAGATATAGTTTTTGGCACTTCCATCGCTATTCAAATAGCCCTTTTCTACGTTAAAAGATAGGGCTTCTTTTTCAGTTTTCTTTTTGAGTAACGTCCAGTCATTCGAAGTATCGCTCAAATCGGGTTCTCTTAATTTCCGTTCTTTACCTTGCTGAGTTTTTAAATACCCCTGGTAATCATAAGAGGTTTCCACAATATAATCGTAGCGCTTCTTTAGCGCATTCTGGTACTTAAACGTATAATTATTGGTCTGCTTTTCCTCTTGCCAGCCATTTTGATAGGTTAAGGTATATTTGTGCTTCGTTCCGTCTTTTTCATAGTTAAAGCTTGAAATTTCTAACGGATAAATGTCAATGACAATAAATTCGGTTAGGTCGCTTTTAATATTTCCGAGCTCATCAACCTTCGATTTCTTAATAATCTCCTTTAAATCGTTTTTAAAGGTCATTTGTATATCAGAATACTCGTGATAGACGAAGTTGTCATTCCCATCTAAATACACTTCGTAAAACTGCTTACCAGCTTTGTCTGTTTTAGAAATGACTTCTTTCACGCGCAAATCCAATTCCTCAATTATTTCACCTTCTTTTGTGGACTTATCCTCCACTTCTGTTTTTTCGTATCCTCTTTTTTGATTGTAACTTAACAGCACCCAAGCCAACTCTTCCAAGCTAATTTTTTCAGAAAGTGCTTTTTGGCGTAAAAAATATAAAGTCCAGTCATAAGGAATTCTACTTTTCTTTTTATTCTCAATTCCGAGTTCATCAAGCATTTCCTGATAACTTTCTTTGAAAAGAAATCGTGCTTTCTGTCCTTCTGGTTTCGGAAGATATACCAATTTTGGCTCCTTGTTTTTCTTGAACTTCCCATTTTTCTGACCTTTGTCGTTTGAGAAATCAATCTCTAGTTTATAATGCTTGGGCAGAGCATCCAATAAATCAAGGACTAAGTGCAAGCGGTCTCGACGAAGTAAATAACGTTCATTCAATCTTCTTGGGCCTCGCTTTTCGGTTCGTTGGGCAGCAGTGCTTTTAATTTTCCCACTACGCTCGAAATCACCTATTTCTCCTGCGTCCATTGGCAAAATACGCGAGCCTAAACCGATAATTTTTACAGTTCTATTTTCGTGGTCTATCTCAACCAACGCCCACCCAATGGAGTTGGTTCCTAAATCCAGTCCTAAAATTCGTTTCGTCATGTCGGTTTATTTTGGTAACGATAAAGGTAAGTCGAAAATAATTATCTAATTATGGTTTCCCGTATTGCATGAATCGGATTATAGTTT
>CAZWVT010000098.1:2068-3345 GCA_964636665.1 uncultured Flavobacteriaceae bacterium | reverse complement strand
AGAATAGATTTATTCGGACATTTAACTGCCGTTTTAATGGCAAAAAATAATGCCGATATTCCGGAACCGATTATTAATATGTCAACTGATTTTGTCATTTTAAAAAAGCAGCACAGTTAAGAAAGTTGCAGCATTTGATTTATAGGATGTAGTGCTTTTTCCATAATATCTTTTTCCAAAGTTATTTCCGGAGATTCATCTCGCAAACAGTGATAGAGTTTCTCTAAAGTGTTTAGTTTCATAAATGCACATTCACTGCAAGCACAAGTATTATCTTCCTCCACCGGTGCCGGAATTAAATTTTTACCGGGATTTTCAGCAATCATTTTATGCAGAATTCCTGCTTCAGTAGCTATGATAAATGTATGATGTTTATGATTTTTAACGTAGTTCCGAATTGCGGAAGTGGAACCGGTAAAATGTGCAATTTTAAGAATATGAGCTTCAGATTCAGGATGCGCAACGATAACAGCATCAGGAAATTGACGTATCAAGTCTAAGATTTTCTCAATTGAAAAAGCTTCGTGAACAATGCAGCTGCCTTCCCAAAGTACCATATCTCGACCGGTTTCTTTTATCAGGTATTTTCCCAAATTTTGATCGGGAGCAAAAATAATAGGTTGATTTTTTGGAATGGAATCGATAATTCTTTTAGCGTTTGAAGAAGTACAAACAACATCGCTTAAAGTCTTGATTTCGGCAGAACAGTTAATGTAGGTAACTACTTTGTGATTTGGATAGGCTTTCAAAAATTTTTTAAATTCATCAGGCGGACAGCCATCTGCCAGAGAGCAGCCTGCATTTAAATCGGGGATGACGACTTTTTTGGTAGGATTGAGAATTTTGGCAGTTTCCGCCATAAAATGAACACCTGCAAATACGATTAAATCCGCATCTGTATCGGCGGCTTTTTTGGAAAGTTCCAAACTATCACCGACAAAATCGGCCAAGTCTTGAATTTTTGACTCTTGGTAATAATGTGCAAGAATAATGGCATTTTTTTCTTTTCGAAGCCGATTTATTTCTGAAATCAAGGCTGCATTTTCCATAAGTTGCAGAATAATTTACTTGTTAAACTTTCTGCAAGATATGTGATGTAAAGTCGCTTAAAATATGATATCAATCATAAAGGTCATCTTCTTTGATAAATTTTTATTCTTAAATCATAACGACATACTTTGACTGTAAAAAATAATAGCTTTGCTATTACAATAAAATCATTATAAAACGAATACTTATGAAAACTTCAAAAAACATTCAGCCGTTACTAATTGCAA
>CAZWVT010000098.1:0-1968 GCA_964636665.1 uncultured Flavobacteriaceae bacterium | reverse complement strand
AGTGGGGGCGAGGCAATAGCGTTTATTAAACAATAGTTTTTTGTAATTATGATAGTTGGGTGATATATCCTATATAATACAAAACCCGAAAATCCACAACGGAATACGGTACTTGTTTTCCTCAATCTGGATCAGTAAATTGTTTTGAAATGAAATCAATTTTTCCATAAAATTGCTTTAAATTCAAAGCAAAAGATTTTACTTATAAAAACGACACAATTTGTCGTTACAAAGTGCTATTTTTGAATCAACTATAAAACCTACAGTAATTATGTCAAATAAAGAAACGATGATGCGTCACAGTCACATCATTGTAAAACTTCGACAAAGACCGCACAATTTTAAAGAAATAAATCGCACTTTGAAAGATAAAAGTGAATTTACAGGTTACAATCTTACGTGTTCGGTACGCACTTTTCAACGGGATATAGAACAGATCAGGTCGTTATATGATATTGAAATACGGTTCAACCGTTCCGAAGGCGTTTATGAAATTAAGGAAGATCTTAGCGGAAACCACAACGAGCGTTTACTTGAAGCTTTTGAATTGTACAACGCATTACAGCTTTCATCATCATTTTCGAATCATATTTTACCTGAAAAACGCAAACCCTCAGGTACACATAATATGCACGGATTGTTTCACGCTATTAAAAATCGTTTTAAAATTTCATTTGAACACGAAAAATACTGGGAGGAAGAAACAGGTAAAAGCGTGCGTCACGTGAAACCATTGGCATTGATAGAAGCACGATTTCGCTGGTATTTAATCGCAAAAGACACCGGAGATGATATGATAAAAACTTTTGGTTTGGATAGGATTTCCAACATCGTGTTTTCCAAAAAGAAATTTATAATCCCACAAGGTTATGATCCCGAAAAAGTTTTTCAACATTGTTTTGGAATTATCAATGACGAGAAAATAAAACCGAAAAAGATTGTATTGTCATTTACATCAGTTCAAGCCAATTATGTCAAATCTTTGCCTTTACATCATTCACAAAAAGTGATTTCTGAAACTGAAGAAGAATGTATTATGGAGCTTTATCTGAGTCCCACTTACGATTTTGTCATGGAACTAATGGGGATGGGTAAAGAAGTCAAAGTGGTTTCGCCCAAATCTTTACAAAGAGAAATTTGTCAGAAATTGAATGAAACTTTGGCGCAATATTAAAAAAAATAATATTATATCAAACTTCTACTAAAGATTCAATTACCCATAACGACGAGATTGGTGATAAACGTTTATAGAATGGCATAAAAATACTTATTTCAAACTATATTTTTGTAAAAATTCAACTATAATTTATAAACCACCTTAAACAGCATTACCCTTGGAAAAAGAAAGATTTTTTGGTCGGAAATTATAAAATCTGAAAAACTGTTTTGTTGTCTTATGGCATTGTTTAACAGATTGGTCGCATTAATTTCAAAACCCCACGGACTATTTTCTTTTTGGTAAAACAAGGAAACATTCAGATTGTTGTAGGTGTTTTCTATATCTATATTACGATTGAGGTATTTAGAAAACAAGTAATCGGCTTTGAGCGTAAAATCTTTTAAAAAAACATAATCCAATCCGGCAGAAAAAAAGTCGCTTTCAAAAACAGGACGGCTATTTTGGGTGTGGTATTCATTGATTCTTTTAGAATAATTGACAGTAATATTAGGTAGGTTTTTAAACAAGGTAGTAACTCCGATAGTTCCAGTCAGGTTTTTAGAAATATTCAATTGTTCCGATTGATTGAGAAGTTGATAAAAATCGGAATATACATAAGACGCAGAAAGTGAAAACCGTATTCTTTTTATTGTACGTTGCGCCATAGCAGTGGTGTTCCACATATTTTCGGGACGGTCGTACAAAATCACTGTAGCATATTGCTCAATACCGCTGAGTTCGGTGGTGTTTTTTAGATTTTTTACTTTTCGATTATAGCTGGTCGATACATTGTAACTAAATCCTCGAAA
>CAZWVT010000097.1:0-3562 GCA_964636665.1 uncultured Flavobacteriaceae bacterium | reverse complement strand
CCCCGAAGCGGGTGACAAGATTATCAACCTAATCTTTCATTCTCAAATATTCAGACAATAAATGATTTGTATAGGGATTTTGGCCGGGATTGATAGCTTCTATTTCAATTGCCTGTAAGGTGTTTTTGGCAATTGTTTTCCCAAGTTCTACGCCCCATTGATCGTAAGAAAACACATTCCAAATAATGCCTTGAACAAATATTTTATGTTCGTAAAATGCAATCAGGCTTCCTAAATTTTTTGGGGTTAGTTTTTTAATCAAAAACGTATTTGAAGGGCGATTTCCTTCAAAAACACGATGGTTATTTTCAACAATCCGGTTTTTAGTTCCTTCCCAAAGAGCTTCTGTTTGCGCTAAAAAATTTGCCGTCAAAATGGAGTGATTGTGTTGATTTTCGGCATATAAAGAATTGGCAAAACCGATAAAATCTACCGGCGCCCATTTTGTTCCTTGGTGTAACAATTGAAAAAAGGCGTGTTGTGCATTGCTGCCTACATTCCCCCAGACGATGGTTCCGGTTTCATAAGTTACCTTTTCGCCGTTTCTGTCAATGCTTTTTCCGTTGCTTTCCATAACAGCTTGTTGCAAATAATCTATCAATCGGTCGAGATGTTGAGAATAAGGAACGATGACTTCGGTTTCTCGTTTGTAAAAATTGTTGTACCACACCGAAAGCAACGCCATCAATACGGGAATATTTTTTTCAAATGGCGTATCTCTAAAATGTTTATCCGCTTCAAAAGCACCTTTTAATAGCGATTTAAAATGAGCATAACCGATGGCACAACAAACAGAAAGCCCCACAGCGCTCCACAACGAAAAACGCCCCCCGACCCAATCTTCCATCGGGAAAATATTTTCTGATTCAATTCCGAATTCCTGAGCTTTGCCAACATTGGAAGAAACCGCTGTAAAATGCGTTGCGATATCATCGGGTGCAGCGGATTTTAAAAACCATTCTTTCACCACCATTGCGTTGCAGCGTGTTTCCTCTGTCGTAAAACTTTTTGAAACAATGATAAACAATGTCGTCTCCGGATTTAATTGCCGGAGTAATTCCGCTACTTTATCCCCATCGATATTGGCTATGAAATGAATGTTCAGATGTGTTTTATAAAATTTCAATGCTTCGGCAATCATTTCCGGTCCGAGATGACTTCCGCCAATGCCGATATTTACTACATCGGTAATTGGTTTTCCGGTATATCCCTTATGAACACCCGATATGATTTTCTTGGAAAAAGCCTTCATCTTTTTCAAAGTATCGCGCACGTCATCCCGCATCGCATCAAAATCGCGCAATGCTGTATGCCAAACGGCGCGGTCTTCTGTTTGATTGATTTTTTTTCCGGTAAATTGGGCTTCCATCGCCTCTTTCAATTTTACTTCCGTTGCCAATTCCGTCAGTAATTGAAGAGTTTCTTCTGTGATTCTGTTTTTTGAATAATCAAAATAAAATTCTTTCCATGTTACGGCAAAATCTTGCGACCGTTTCTCGGCATTTTCAAACGGAGCAGTAGCTGCTTGCAATTGGTCAAAATGTTTTTGGAGTTTTTTCCAAGCTTGTGTATGTGTAGGATTTATAGTTGGTAATGGCATGGTTGGTTGTAAACTTTTAATTTTGATAATATGCGATAAGACCGTCAATCGGGAAACGGACCATGTTTCCCAATCGAAGTCCGTATTTTCTAAAACACTCCTGTATAATCGGTTGTGAAAAATAAGCAATAGAACCGACAAAATGTATCGGAACCTCGTGGGCATTTGAAAATGTGAGAATTCGATTTTCTATAAATTGATTAATCCCGTTGGCAATCATTTCTGAAAAGTAAGGTTCATCGATAAAGTCTCTTGATTCCGAAAAAATAAACTTTGAAAAACCGGCCAAATAAACTCCGGGAAATGGTTTTTTATACAAGTTGAATAAAATCTCATCGGGAGTCAAATTGTAGCTTTCTGAAAAAGCTGCAGCAATAGCAGCCGGCATGCGATTGTAAAAATAATCGTTCAGCAATTGTTTTCCAAAATAATTGGCCGCCGCCTCGTCCATCATCACATAACCGAGAGAAGGAATGGGATGGTGAATTTCCTGACCGTCGAAATAGCAACTGTTACTGCCCGTTCCGAGGATGCAGACGATTCCGGGAGCAGATGTTACTGCTCGCACGGCTCCTACCGTATCTTCCCTTACTGACAGATGCGCATCGACAAACAAACTTTCTAAAACCTTTTCCAAGGTGTTTCGCGATTGAAGTGCACCGCAACCCGCACCGTAAAAGTAAAGTTCGCCTACCTTATCAAAAACGTTTTGAAGATTTTCATTGCTTTCAATACGCAAACGAATTTCTTCGGGCGTTGTTATGTTTGGGTTTATTCCTTTTGTAGTCGTTTTATAGACCAATTGTCCGGATTTGTCAAGAAGTGCCCAATCGCATTTTGTCGAACCACCGTCAGCAATAAGAATCATAAGCTACTTTAGTTCAGAAATATAAACTGTTAAATCAATCATTTTAGCTGCATACGCATATTCATTGTCGTACCAGCCAATAAGCTTAAAAAAATGTTCATTTAAGGCGATGCCGGCAGTAGCATCAAAAATACAAATATGCGGATCGGAGATAAAATCTTGAGACACCACTGCATCTTCAGTATAGCGAACGATGCCTTTATAATCTCCTTCGGAAGCGTCTTTAAACAGCTTTTTAATCGCATCATAAGAAGCCGATTTTTTTGTCCGCACAGTTAAATCCACCACGGAAACATTGGTAACGGGAACACGAAAAGCCATTCCGGTCAGTTTCCCCTGCAATTCCGGAATCACTTTGGTGACTGCCACCGCCGCGCCGGTGGTTGTCGGGATGATGTTGCTCAAAGAGGTCCTGCCCAATCGGTAATTTTTTTTAGATGCCTGATCCACAACAGCCTGTGATGCTGTAACGGCGTGAACGGTGGTCATCAATGCTTCTTCAATTCCCAAGGCATCGTTGATTATTTTTGCCATCGGCGCCAAGGCGTTTGTCGTACACGAAGCCGCAGAAACAATCGTATCCTCCGGTTTGACAATCTCATGATTAACACCGTAAACTACCATTGGAGCAGATTTAGAAGGTGCTGAAATCAACACTTTTTGTGCGCCTGCCCGAAGGTGCGCTTCCGCAGTTTCTATTTCTTTAAATATTCCGGTCGCATCAATGATGTGGGTTGCGCCCACTTCATCCCAACGCAAACCCGCCGGATCTTTTTCAGTGGTAGTACGTATCCTTTTTCCATTGACAATCAAATAATTTCCTTCCGTTTGAATGTCAGCATCAAACTTTCCGTGAACCGAATCGTATTTTAGCAAATACGTCAATTGCTCAACATCCAATAAATCATTGATGCCTACAACTTCAATATCTTCACGTTCTGCAGCAATCCGAAAGACCAATCTTCCGATGCGTCCAAAACCGTTTATTCCAATTTTTATCATTGTTTTTAATTTATTCGCAAAGTTTCAAAATTAATAATCACCGTTCGATAAAATTGTAAATTAACTATAAAACTTTTTTAATGGTGAATGGT
>CAZWVT010000096.1:0-3763 GCA_964636665.1 uncultured Flavobacteriaceae bacterium | reverse complement strand
TTGGATTATTTGTCAAGAGTACTTATATCGAAATGCAACTATTTGAATATTAATTGTTTAAAATTTTTGTCGTGTACTTAGATTTTAAAGTTATTATTGAAGCATTAAAAAGTGAGGTTCATATTCTTGAACCTCAAGCTTTTTTAGTTACTTTGTCAAATTGATTTTAAAGTAGTGATTATGTTTTTTCTTTATTTTGATCCGGGATTGGGAGCGATGATTGTACAAGCAGTTGTAGCTGCAGCAGCCGGAGTATTGCTTTTTTCTAAAAATGTGATGTATAAAATAAAAGCGTTTTTTGGCCTGACAAAAGAAAACGACGATTTATATGATTCAATAGACATCGAAGAAGAAGAGGCAGATTCCAATGACAAAAATTGAGCATACTCACGAAGCGTCTTTTCGCGATCCGTCCGGCTATGTTTTTTATGATGGCAAAATCTTGCGTCGGTGTATTTTACCCATATATTTTAATCAATACAACAAATTAAAAGAATCAGGTTTTTTTAAAACTTTGATTTCAAAGGGTTTTCTCATTTCTCACGAGGAAACTTCTGTCAATGAGGAAAAAATTATTATTACTCCTGAAGAAATTCCTTTTATTACAAATCCGTATGAATGGAGTTTTGATCAATACAAACATGCTGCGCTACATACATTGAGCATTCATAAATATGCTTTGTCCAAAGGTTTTATTTTAAAAGATGCATCGACTTATAACGTAACTTTTCACAAAGGGAATCCCGTTTTTATCGACACTCTTTCTTTTGATTTTTATGAGGAAAATACTCCTTGGCGTGCTTATAAACAGTTTATAACGCATTTTTTAGGACCTTTGGTACTTGCAAAATATCACGGAACGGAGATATTTAAAATGTTGCAAACACATATAGACGGAATTCCGGTGCAATTAATTGCATCGTTATTGCCTTTTAAAACAAAATTCAGTTCAGTTTTATACACCAATATTCATCTGCTTGCGAAAATGGAAAACAAGCACAGCAAGGATTATAGAGCTGAAACAAAAGTTGGGAAACTTTCCAAAAAAGCGCAATTGAATATCATTGAAAGTCTTTTTGATTATGTTAAAAACCTGAAGCTCAATGAAGAAAGCGAATGGGGGGATTATTACACCAAAACAAACTACGAACAACAAGCATTTGAAACCAAGAAAGGGATGGTTCGCAAGTGGATTCTTCCTTTAAAACCTCAAAAACTTATTGATATCGGAGGGAATGACGGCACTTTTGCACGGACTGTAATCAATGAAGTTTCGCATATCATCGTTACTGATATTGATGCTAATGCCGTAAATCATAATTATTTGCAATCACGGCGTGCCAAGGAAACCAATATGCTGCCGTTTGTATGCGATGTGCTGCAACCTGCACCTGGAATCGGTTTCAACAATACCGAACGTTCTTCGCTACTGGTTCGATTAAAAGAATATCGTCCGGATGTTACATTGGCTTTGGCAGTAATACATCATATTACGTTGTCGGGGAATGTACCTTTTGAAAAATCCGCTGAATTTTTTGCTTCTTTTTCAAATGAACTGATTATCGAATTTCCGATGCGTGAAGATTCATGGGTCGAATCTTTATTAATTCGAAAAAGAGAATTCATCAATCATTTTGATTTTTACAATGAAGAGGTTTTTGAAACTGCTTATAAAAAACATTTTGAATTAATCAAGAAGCAACCGATTTCAGGAACAAAACGGATATTGTTCCATTTTAAAAAGAAAATCTGAGGGTTAGAAAAATCCAACTCCAAATCCGATGTTGAATAAAAGTACTCCGGAATCAAAAACCAAAGGAATATCCGGCAATTCACCGTATTCTGAAATAACATAATCCACACTGTTGATTTCGACTGTTTTAGGCAAACTTCCGAAGGCATAACCAATTTCTGTTCGGAAATAAACGGTTCTTCCTACTTTAAAACCTAATTTGACGTTAAAAGTATTCATCTTGACATTGGCATAACCGTCTTTGCTTTCATTAAAATCGTATTCGTCAAAATAATTTTCATAACCAAAACCGGCGTGGAGATTCGTATATCCCAAACCTCCGTAAAATCCTTTACCTTTATTGTTGAAGTAAATATTGGTACCGATTGCAAATGTTCTAAAATCCAAAAGACCTTCCGTAAATCCTTTTTCAAAGTACATAAAATCTCCGTAAACCGCTACACGATTGTCAAATAAAGGAGTGAGGTATTCTAAATTGATAGTGGCGATATTAGGCAAACCGAATTTTAAGCCCAATCGCAACGGTCGATTTTTTTTCTTTATTTCTTCTTCTTCAAATTCAGTGTCCATCACTTCGGATTCTTCTGTGTTAGTACTGATTTGTGTTACATCAATCGGAGAAATCACTTGAGCCTGAGTCGCGAAGAAAAATAAAAGTATGCTAAAAGAGATGATTTTTTTCATTGGGAAATAGATAGTTTGTATATTTAAACAAGGTATTATAATTTTTGCTCATCCCCAAAAGTGATGGTACAATAATTGACCTAAATATACAAAAAGTACAATTATGAAATTTTTTATATTGACACTATTTATCCTGCTCGGATTCTTTAATCCGAATGATTCTTTTACTGAATTACAAAAAGTGGATTCCATTCAAAATGTTCAAGAACATGAATATCGATTTTTAGCAACGGAAATTATTCCGATGAACCTGCCTTCAAAAAGTTTGGTCGGGGATAATTACACAATTTTTCTTTCTGAAGAAGAAGTAGTAAGCGATTTGCCTTATCGAGGAGTAAAACGTCGAGGTCTTCAGGCCGGAAAAGACAAGGGAAATCGTTTTAAAGGCAAACCAAAATCTTATACGGTAACAAAATCTGATAAGGAAACAGTTGTTGAGGCTATAGTTGAAAGTGAAAATGATGTTTTTCGTATCACTTTGACATTTTCGGAATCAGGTTATGCCAATTTAATCATTAGCAGCAGAAACAAAGAAATTGTCACTTACCGGGGAGAAATGCTTAAATAATCTATTGTTTACAAAATCGACAAATAGAATTTGATTGGGATAATTTGGTTAAATTTGGAAAAAAAGATATTATGAAAATATTACTTTCTCCTGCAAAATCACTTGATTATAAAAGCAAATTACCTACCGATCGAGCTACGCAACCCATATTTTTAGAGGAAGCCGAATTACTCAATAAAACCTTAGAAAAAAAGACTAAAAAGCAACTTTCAGAATTGATGGGTATCAGTGATAAGTTGGCTGAATTAAATTACGTACGATTCAAAGATTTTGAAATTCCTTTTACTTCAAAAAATGCAAGACCTGCAATTTATGCGTATGCAGGTGATGTTTATGATGGATTTGATGCTTATACTTTGTCGTCAAAACATTTGGATACATTACAAAATTCCCTGAGAATTCTGACTGGAATGTATGGAATCTTGCGCCCGCTGGATTTGATTCAACCCTATAGATTGGAAATGGGTACAAAGTTAGGTGTGAAAAAAAATAAGGATTTATACGGGTTCTGGAAAGATAAATTAACAGCACATCTCAATGCTGAATTAAAAGAAGGAGAACTTCTAATCAATTTGGCGAGTGTAGAATACGCAAAAGCTATCAATGAAAAAGAGTTGAAAGTGCCATTTGTTTCACCGGTTTTTAAAGATTTTAAAAATGGGAATTTAAAAGTCATTTCTTTTTATGCCAAGAAAGCACGAGGACAAATGGCGCGATTTGCAGTTGAAAATCGTATTGAGAAACCGGAAGATTTAAAA
>CAZWVT010000095.1:0-3916 GCA_964636665.1 uncultured Flavobacteriaceae bacterium | reverse complement strand
AAACCAATTTCATTCAAATAACGTACATTTACATTTTTTATAAATCAATTTTACATGAAATCAACACTCATACCTGTTGTACTATTGGCGGCTTTTATTTCTTGTAACGACAAACCTGAAAATAAAGAAACCATGGCATTAACCTATCCTGAAACAAAAAAAGTTGATACGGTGGATACCTATTTCGGAACTGAAGTTCCTGATCCGTATCGTTGGTTGGAAGACGACCGTTCTGAAGAAACTGCAGCATGGGTAGATGCTCAAAATGAAGTCACCTTTGATTACTTAAATTCAATTCCGTACCGAGATGATATCAAAAACAAATTATCCGATATGTGGAATTATGAAAAAGTAGGCGCTCCTTTTACAGAAGGTGATTACACTTATTTTTTCAAAAATGACGGTCTTCAAAATCAGTATGTGCTTTATCGTTATAAAAATGACGAAAATCCGGATGATGCTGAAGTTTTCTTAGACCCGAATACCTTTACAAAAGACGGAACAACTTCTTTGGATGCCATTAAGTTTTCTAAAGACGGCGAACTTTTGGTTTACAGCATTTCCGAAGCAGGAAGTGACTGGAGAAAGGTAATTGTGAGAAATACCGAAACCAACGAAATTTTGGGAGATACCATTATGGATGTAAAATTCAGCGGATTGGCTTGGAAAGAAAAAGAAGGATTTTATTATTCAAGTTATGACAAACCCGACGGCAGCGAACTTTCCGCAATGACCGACCAACATAAACTGTATTTCCACAAACTGGGAACACCGCAATCGGAAGACAAAGTAATTTTTGGAGAAACCCCGGAAGAAAAACACCGTTATGTAGGTTCATCTGTTACCGAAGATGGGCGTTATTTGGTTGTTACGGCAAGTATTTCTACTTCCGGAAATAAGTTGTTTATCAAAGACCTCAACCAACCGAATGCCGATTTTATAACTATTTTAGACCATACCGACAGCGATACTTACGTCATGCATTCAGAAGGAACAAAACTTTTTTTAGTGACCAACTTGAATGCGCCAAACAAAAAAATAGTTACTACAGATATTTCAAATCCAACACCGAGCAACTGGAAAGATTTGATTCCCGAAACTGAAAATGTACTGAATGCCGGCACCGGAGGAGGTTACATCTTTGCGAATTATATGAAAGATGCGGTATCTCACGTAGAACAATACGATTTGGAGGGCAATAAAGTACGAACCATCGAACTTCCCGGAGTTGGTACAGCAAGAGGATTTGGAGCGAAAAATGACGACGAAGAATTGTATTTCTCGTTTACAAACTACATCATGCCTCCTTCAATCTATAAATACGATATTGAAAACGGAACTTCAGAATTGTTTATCGAACCGGAAATCAACTTCGATCCGGAAGATTATGAAAGCAAACAGATTTTCTATACGTCTAAAGACGGCACCAAAATTCCGATGATTATCACCCATAAAAAAGGGATTGAATTAAACGGAAA
Organism: uncultured Flavobacteriaceae bacterium; assembly: GCA_964636665.1. Classification (GTDB taxonomy): domain Bacteria; phylum Bacteroidota; class Bacteroidia; order Flavobacteriales; family Flavobacteriaceae; genus JAAYLC01. The sequence goes on along the minus strand of CAZWVT010000095.1, from coordinate 2,438 downwards.
AAACCCGACCATCTTATACGGTTACGGCGGATTCAACATCAGCCTGACGCCGAGTTTCAGTGTTTCCAATGCCATGTGGTTTGAAGAAGGAGGAATTTATGCAGTTGCGAATTTGCGTGGTGGCGGTGAATACGGAAAAGATTGGCACAATGCGGGAATCAAAACAAAAAAGCAAAATGTTTTTGACGATTTTATCGCAGCAGCTGAATATTTGATTGACAACAATTACACCTCAAGCGATTATTTGGCAATTCGCGGAGGTTCAAACGGTGGCTTGTTAGTCGGTGCGACGATGACGCAACGTCCCGATTTAGTAAAAGTAGCCATCCCCGCTGTGGGAGTTTTGGATATGTTACGTTATCATACTTTCACTGCCGGCGCAGGATGGGCGTACGATTACGGCACAGCGGAAGAAAGCAAAGAAATGTTTGAATACTTAAAAGGTTATTCTCCGCTTCACAACCTCAAAGAAGGAACTGCCTATCCGGCGACGATGATAACAACAGCCGACCACGACGACCGTGTCGTTCCGGCACACAGTTTTAAGTTTGCCGCAGCATTACAAGCAAAACATGCAGGTTCTAATCCAGTGTTGATTCGCATTGAAAAAGATGCCGGACACGGTGCCGGAGTTCCGGTAAGTAAAATCATCGAACAAAGTGCCGATGTTTTTGCATTTATCCTATACAATATGGGATTTGAAAAGCTGCCGAGCCAAAAAAATTAATTTTCTTGATAAGATTATATCCCGACTGACAAAACCTATTATGGATGTTATCGGGATATTTTCTTTTTTAGAACCAAAGGAAGAAAAGTCGTTATTAATTTTTGAAACCGATAATTTGTTATTTTTATACCGAAAACGTCCTATTTTTGATAAACTGAAAAACAATACATTAGCCGATACTGTTGCAACACAATTATGTTTAATCTCATTTAACTTCCAAATGCTATGCAATTACAGGAGATAGAAAGAGTAAAAAACATTACAAAGGATGAGTTTTTGAAAAACTATTTCAAACCTCAGAAACCTGTAGTAATCGAGCATTTTATTGATTATTGGCCGGCGTATAAAAAGTGGAATTTGGATTATATGTCAACAATGGCAGGAAATAAAAAAGTTCCGCTTTATGACGACAGACCGGTAAGTTCCAAAGTGCAATTTAATCAGCCGCACACGGAAATGAATATGCGTGATTACATCCAATTGCTTAAAACACAACCCACGCGTTACCGTATTTTTCTCTGGAACGTATTAAAGGAGGTTCCCGAACTTCAAAAAGATTTTGAATATCCCGATTTCGGTTTGAAATTACTCAAAGGTCTGCCGATGCTGTTCTTTGGTGGTCAAAACTCATATACTTTTATGCATTATGATATTGACTTGGCAAATATTTTCCATTTTCATTTTCACGGAAAAAAAGAAATCATCCTCTTTGACCAAAAACAAAACGGTTTCTTATACAAAGTTCCGCATTCGTTGTTAACAAGAGAAGACATCGATTTTTCCAATCCCGATTACGACAAATGGCCTGCTCTTAAAAAAGCGAAGGGATACAAAACCCATTTAAACCACGGTGAAACACTTTATATGCCGGAAGGATACTGGCATTATATGCGCTATATCACTCCCGGATTTTCAATGAGTTTACGCTCCGTTCCTCGAAATCCTAAAAATTTCATGCGTGCGCTTTACAATATTATAGTCATGCGTCATTTGGATAATATGATGCGAAAAATTAGAGGTCAGAAATGGATCGAATGGAAAAACAATCAAGCGGTAATCCGAACTCATAGGCGGCTAAAAAATATAAAAATCACTTCTGAAAAATAGTTACAATGAAGCACTTTTTAAGAATTTTTATTTTTATTTCAATCCTTACATTCATCAATCAATCAACCATACAGGCACAAGCCTTTTATGGTCGGGGCGATGTTATTTTGCAAATCGGGGCTGATTTTCAATCCAAAGCTACCGGAATTTCGGGAAGCCTTGATTTTGGTTTGGCAGACAACATTTCCATCGGTGTGGTTTCATCTTATGTTTTGGGATTGGAACGCATCACCGACAATAACGGAAATGAAATTCCCATTGCAGAATTCGAAGACCGTTTTGACATTAAAGGGAGGCTGAGCGCACACTTGGGGAATTTATTCAGTTCAGAAAGTCAGTTTGATATTTATCCGGGTTTATACCTCAGCACGAAACATTTTGGCGGCCATGTGGGAGTGCGTTATTTCTTCACGTATGGATTGGGAATTTTTACCGAAGTGCATTTTCCAATATCCAAATTTGAAACCGGCGTTCTCACTCCTGCCCAAAAACTCAACAATCAAACTACGTTTAACGTTGGATTGGCGTTTGGGATTTAAGTCGGTTGACTGTTGTCAGTTGTCGGTTTTATGTGAGGTTTCATTTAAAAAATTCAAACACAAAT
>CAZWVT010000094.1:0-3999 GCA_964636665.1 uncultured Flavobacteriaceae bacterium | reverse complement strand
AATACAGCCGCCATAATCAAAGTAAAATAATTGTTTTTCATGATTATTTAACTGGTTAGCAGCAAATTAACTTTCACGCCCAAAATCCATCACGCATCTTGATTTACTTTTAAAATCATCAATAACGCAAATCTTTCTTAACAAAACAAATAAAATCATAAGAAACTGCTAAATTTAGCATAAAATAAGAGGTTTTTGGACGAAAGCGTCTTTTAGTTGAAAATTGAAAGTTGAAAGTTGAAAGTTTTATCGTGAAGCGTGAGGCGTTTTTTAGTTGAGAATTGAAAGTTGAAAGTTTTATCGTGAGGCGTGAGGCGGGAAGCGTTTTTTTAGTTGAAAGTTGAAAATTGAAAATTGAAAGTTTTATCGTGAAGCGTGAGGCGGGAAGCGTTTTTTAGTTGAAAATTGAAAGTTGAGAATTTGAGTTTCCCTAAATAGCATTTACCCGTTTATTATCAACACCTTAAATGTCAGTTCGAGTGTTTTTCAAATGTTGCGAAGCATAATTTGAAAAATATATCGAGAACAGGTTATTATATATTAAAAAAAGATTAAAGCAGCCATATTATCGGCAAAGGATTTATATTTTCGTTGCATAAATCTTAAAAAACCAATCGCAATGAAACACTTTTATATTCCATTGATTGTTTTAATACTTGCAAGTTCGTGTAAAAACACATCAAGTTCCAACAATCAAAACACTGTTGTAGTTAACGATTCCACAGAAACCCAAACGCTTCCGCCGGTAGAAACCCGTGCTGCCAATACTGATTATGAACCTGCATTTGAGGGACAAACCCGTATTGCCGGCGTGAAAACCACGACTCCCTATCGCGTAACGGAAATTACTGACGACTTGGATGCGCCTTGGGGCATTGCCGTTCTTCCGGACAACCGCTTGCTCATTACCGAAAAGGAAGGAGATATGCGAATTGTCAATCCTGAAACCGGCGATATCGGCGATGAAATCAACGGCATTCCCGATGTAGATGACCGCGGACAAGGCGGCTTGTTAGGAATAACTTTGGCTCCCGATTTTGAATCCGACAGAATGGTCTATTGGGTTTTCTCAGAGCGTGTTTCCGGAGGAAATCATACTGCCGTGGCAAAAGGAAGATTGTCTGAAGACGAAAAATCTATTGAAAATGCCACTGTAATCTATCGTGCCAAGCCTACTTATGACGGCGACAAACACTACGGCGGAAGAATTATATTTGACGATGATGGAAACTTATTTGTCAGCATTGGCGAACGTTCGGACAAAGAACCACGCGAATTGGCTCAAGATTTAAGTACTTCGTTTGGCAAAATCATCAGAATTACCACAGACGGAGAAGCTGTTTCGGGCAATCCTTTTGAAAATGAACCAAATGCTTTACCCGAGATTTATTCTTACGGTCATCGAAATCCACAAGGATTGGATTTTCATCCGGTAACAGGAGAATTGTGGAGCAACGAATTCGGTCCGCGCGGAGGTGATGAACTCAACCTCACCAAACCCGGATTAAATTACGGATGGCCTGTCATCACCTACGGAATTGAATACAGCGGAAGAGAAATCGGCAATCCTCCTGTTCAGCAAAAAGAAGGAATGGAACAACCCAATTACTATTGGGATCCGGTACTTTCACCAAGTGGCATGACTTTTTATACCGGTTCCAATATTCCGGAATGGGAAAACAATTTATTCATTACCGGACTAAACAGCAACCACATTGCCAGAATTGTTGTCGAGGGAGACAGAATCGTTGGTGAAGAACGAATTTTGGATGACAAAAACCAGCGTTTCAGAGATATTATTCAGGGAAATAATGGGGCGTTATATACAGTGACCGATGAGGGAAAACTCTTTAAAATAGACCGGGAGTAATCTCATTTCATCAATCTTCTAAAGCACTGCAAATGATCCGAATCTTTGCTTTCGGGCTCTTTATTTTCGTTTGGAATTTGTCTGTACTTTACGGTCAAAGTACAGACAGCATTCCATCTGCACGACTGGAACCTGTGGAAATTACTACTTATTTCAGCAGACAACCGGCATTGGGCTTGACGGTAGCTGCACAATCAATTTCTGCACTTGAGATTGAAAAACAGCAAACCACCACCTTGTTGCCCGTTCTCAATTCAATTTCGGGCGTTCGTATGGAAGAACGTTCTCCGGGAAGTTATCGGCTTGCCATTCGCGGGAGTATGATTCGCTCTCCTTTCGGCGTAAGAAATGTCAAAATTTATATGGATGAATTTTCATTTACAGATGCCGGCGGTAATACGTATCTCAATCTGATTGATCCCTCGTCCATCGCATCCATTCAAGTACTGAAAGGACCGGACGGCTCGTTATGGGGAGCCAATTCGGGTGGGGTGATACATTTGCAGCCCAAAGGCTTTAATATGCTGCGAAACGGAAACGAACTTACATTAAGCGGCGGTTCTTATGGCTTGTTCCGGCAACAGCTTTCGGTGCAACGCCAAATTACAGAGCGCTATTCTTTTTCATTTGACCAATCCATGACACGGTCGGACGGGTATCGGGAAAATTCGGCATTAAATAAAAAAACCTTTCAAACGGCTCATAAATGGCGTTATTATAAAAACAATGAATTGCGGTTTTTGGCCTTATACACCGATTTGCAATATCAGACGCCCGGGGGACTTACCAAAAGCCAATTTGATGAAAACCCGAGAATGGCACGACCCGCAGCAGGCCCTAATCCGTCGGCATCTGAACAGCAAGCCGGAATCTACAACCAAACTTTCTTTGGAGGAATCGCTCACGATGCAGTGATATCGCAAAATCTCAAACATACTTTAAGCGTATTCGGCGCTTATACCGATTTTGAAAATCCGTTTATTACAAATTACGAATACCGAATTGAAAAAAATCTTGGCGTTAGAACTTATCTTTCTTATTCCGATACGCTCAGTACGCATACACCTTGGCAAATGCAATTGGGTTATGAAGGTCAAACCGGACATAACCGCATTGACAATTACGACAATAACGGCGGTGTCGTCGGAAATCCTCAAGCAAAAGATGATTTAGACAACAGCCAACACAGTTTTTTCTATCGGGCGATGTTGCATCTTTTTGAACGTTGGCGCGTGGAAGCTTCATTGGGAATGAATCAGGCAAAAATCAATTACCGAACCCGTTATCCGCAAGAAAACCAATCTGAAGGAGCTATCAATTTCAAAAACATCTTCATGCCGCGATTTGCCACCTCCTATATTTTCTCGAATAGTTTTGCCGTCCGTGCTTCAATATCAAAAGGCTACTCCCCTCCTACCCTTGCAGAAGTACGCTCGTCAGACAATATCATCAATACCGAACTCGAAGCCGAAACGGGAATAAATTACGAAATCGGGTTTCGACATGAAGCATCCAACAGAAGATTCGTTACCGACATCAGTGTGTATCATTATCTGATGACCAACGGAATTATCCGGCGTCTCAGAGAAAACGGCGCCGAATATTATGTCAATGCAGGCGAAATGAACCAAACCGGAATTGAAGTTTCGTTTAATGCCTTTATTTTGCCATACAATTCCAATCGGTTTGTGCGAACCCTCAGCCTGCAATCTTCCGCAGCCTATCAACATTACCGTTTTGGAAATTACACGGTCGGCGAAAATGATTATTCTGACAACAAAGTTACTGCCGTCCCGGATTGGACTGTAAACAATATTCTTTCTTTTACTTTTCCCGGCAGCATCTCACTTACCGCTAGTCATCAATACATCTCGTCCTTGCCGCTGAATGACAGCAATACCGTTTTTTCCGATTCCTTTAATCTGGTTCAGTTAAAAGGAAGTTGGGAACGGAATTTTTTACCCTTCCGTCACTTTCAAATTTTTGCCGGAATCGACAATTTGTTCAATGAAAAATACAGTCTGGGCAACGACATCAATGCTTTTGGCGAACGGTTTTACAACCCCGCACCGAAAATAAATTTTTATGGAGGCGTAAAAATTGGCTTTTAAATAACCACTAAAAACCCA
>CAZWVT010000093.1:0-4382 GCA_964636665.1 uncultured Flavobacteriaceae bacterium | reverse complement strand
TAACGTCTTTGTGGCTATAAACTATTTCCAGTTCTGTTTGCCTCAAGTCTCATTTCTACATCTCTCAGATTTTATAAAAACTTTTACAAATTTTAAGGCAGTCGTTATTTCTAAATATATTTATCTTTAGAAAATCTAATTACTACTTGATTATGGACACTACTAATGACAATACTGTAAGAATATACACAGGTTCTCCGATGATGGTACAAGCACTGGTTTCCAGGCTGAAAGAAAGAAACATCAATCCGATAGTGCGTGACGACCAACAGAATGCCATAATGTTTGGTTCCGGAAGCAACTATGCCGACCAACTCCGCATTTTTGTTAGAGAAGACGAACTTGCTGTGGCAAAACCGATTGCAGATGCGTTTAAACGAGAAATGGCAGCGAAAGATTAGCCGCCGTACATACTGTCTCGCAATTCTTTGATTGATTTGTTTTCCATATATTCATCAAAAGTCATATGGCGATCGATGACGCCGTTTGGAGTCAACTCGATGATGCGATTTGCAACGGTTTGAGCAAATTCCTGATCGTGCGTTGTTAGAATTACATTCCCTTTAAAGTTTTTCAACGAATTGTTGAATGCAGTAATGGACTCCAAATCAAGGTGGTTTGTAGGTTCATCGAGCATAAGCACATTGGCGCGTGTCATCATCATCCGACTGAGCATACACCGTACTTTTTCTCCTCCTGAAAGCACATTGCTCTTTTTTAGAGCTTCCTCTCCACTAAACAACATTTTCCCAAGAAATCCGCGTAAATACACTTCTTCACGTTCTTCTTCGGTTTTGGCATATTGCCGCAACCAATCGACCAGCGAAAGGTTGTTTTGGAAATATTCTTCATTGTCCAAAGGCAAGTAACTCTGCGTGGTAGTTACGCCCCACTCATAAACGCCAGAATCAGGTTTTTGATGGTGGGCGAGGATTTCATAAAAAGCCGTTGTAGCTCGAGAATCCCGGGAATACAAAAACACTTTATCGCCTTTTGCAAGATTGAGGGATATATTTTTAAACAGCACCTCGCCATCCAAAGAAGCCGATAAATTTTCAATGTTTAAAATCTGGTCGCCTGCCTCTCGTTCACGTTCAAAAATAATTGCCGGATATCGCCGGCTTGAGGGTCTGATTTCTTCGACATTGAGTTTTTCCAACATTTTCCGGCGTGAAGTTGCCTGCTTGCTCTTGGCAACATTGGCACTAAAACGCATAATAAATTCCTGAAGTTCTTTTCGTTTCTCTTCCGCCTTCTTGTTTTGTTGTGCCCGCTGTCGTGCTGCCAATTGGCTGCTTTCGTACCAAAAAGTATAGTTGCCGCTGTAGTGGGTTATTTTTCCAAAATCAATATCGCTGATATGCGTACAAACCGAATCCAAAAAGTGCCGGTCGTGTGAAACTACAATAACGCAATTGTCGTAATTAGCCAAGAAATTCTCCAACCAAGTAATGGTTTCGTAGTCCAAATCGTTGGTAGGCTCGTCCATAATCAGTACATCAGGATTTCCAAACAATGCCTGCGCAAGCAACACCCTTACTTTTTGTTTTCCGTCCAAATCTCCCATCAAAGTGTAGTGCAAGCTTTCATCTATTCCTAAATTGGACAACATTGCCGCTGCATCACTTTCGGCATTCCAGCCGTTCATTTCCTCAAATTTTACTTGCAACTCACCGATGCGTTCTGCATTTTCATCGGAATAATCCTCGTACAACGCATCCATTTGTTGTTTGATGTTATAAAGCTCCTTATTTCCGCGCATTACCGTATCAAGCACATGATATTCGTCATAAGCATTGTGATTTTGCTCAAGCACAGACATTCTTTTTCCGGGCTCTAAATGCACATGTCCTGAAGTAGGCTCTTGTTTGCCCGATAGAATTTTTAAAAAAGTTGACTTTCCTGCTCCGTTAGCACCGATGATTCCATAGACGTTTCCAGAATGAAACTGCGTGTTTACGTCGTCAAAAAGAATCCGCTTCCCAAACTGAACAGAAAGATTAGAAACTGATAACATAATGTAGTTTGAAAAATTTTTGCAAAAGTAACGTATTTGATTGTCACTTAAAAAGGATGAAAGTTTTCGGTTAGTATTTAACCCTTATTTAACATCCTTACAACAAAAGGCTGTCTAATTTTGTAAATCAACTTTTTAAACTCATTCTCAACTTGATAAAAAAAATATTTCCAAATATTTTTTTAGCATCCTTGCTATTATTTATTGCCTGCTCTAAGTCAGAGGATTCCACCACTATATGGATTGGCGGAGAAATTGTCAATCCCACTTCTCAATATATTATACTTGCACAGGGCAATAAAATTATAGACACTGTTTTATTGGACTCCAACAATTTCTTTTTATACAAATCAGATGATTTAAAAGAGGGTTTATATATCATCCGTCATAATGAAACGCAAGTGATGTACGTGGAATCGGGTGACAGCTTAATGTTGCACCTGAATACGATTGATTTTGACGAATCATTAGCCTATTCCGGAAAAGGAGCAGAAAAGAACAACCTGCTGATGACATTTTTCTTAATTAATGAGAATGAAAACAAACTAATACGGCAGTGGTATGATTTCTCTCCCGAAGAATATACCGACAAAATAGATTCCTTAAGAGTTTTAAAAGAAGACTTATACAGCCAATTCTTAAAAAAACACTCGAACTTGACCGATGGATTTAAAGAAGTTGCTCGGGTTTCCATAGATTATGATTACTATTTAAAAAAAGAATTGTATTCCCTTGGAAATACGCACCGATTGGCGACTATAGACGATTCTTTTTTTGATTACCGCGAGCAAATAGACATCGACAATGAGAAACTTCGATACTATTATCCTTATTTTCGATTTTTACTTGTTTATTTTGACAATATGGCCGCCAAGAAATTAGGAACCGCATCCCAGCGCTATTCCTACGAATTTTCTTCCGCACGTTTGGATGCCATTCAAAATTCCATCAACAATGATTCTATACGGAATAATTTAGCACGAAACACCGCCCTTCGATTTTACTTTAACGGGAATCGCAAGCCCCGCGAATTGGAAAAGTTTATTGAAGATTTTGAAAACATCAACAACAATCAAAAGTTTATCGCCGAAATCCAAAAAGTTCACAATACGGCGACTAAAATATCCGCCGGAATGACCGTTCCGGATATTTCATTGCTGACTGCCGATAACAGCGTAACCTCCCTACACAAACTGATTGACAAACCCACTGTTTTATTTTTCTGGAGTTATAAATATTTGCGTCAAGCAGAGTCCATTCATAATCGGGCGGGAGAATTGAAAGCCAAATATCCAGAATACAATTTCCTGAGCATCAATACCGATGATCATTTCAGGCGATGGCGTAATTTTATCCGCGCTCAAAAGTATAATGATTCAGAGGAGTTTCAATTAGAAAACCGCATCGACTCTGAACATGCTTTGCTACTCAATAATCTGAGTAAGTCACTCATTGTCGATTCCGACCTTATCATTTTGAATGGAAATTGTACGATGTTTCAGTCCAATTTTGAAGAACTGCTTCTCGGTTACCTCAATCGTCACGATTGATTTCCTTTTTGATAATCTTCTAAGAATTTTTGCAGTCCGATATCGGTCAACGGGTGTTTTAACAAAGCCAAAATAGACGATAAAGGTCCGGTCATTACATCTGCTCCAATTTTGGCACAGTGAATAATGTGCATCGGATGTCTTACCGAAGCTGCAAGAATTTGGGTTTCAAACTCGTAATTGTCATAAATCTGTCGGATGTCCAAAATAAGATCAAGCCCGTCTGTGGAGACATCATCCAAACGTCCGATAAACGGGGAAACATAAGTTGCTCCTGCTTTTGCTGCCAACAATGCCTGACCTGCAGAAAAAACTAATGTACAGTTGGTTCGGATTCCCTGCTCGCTGAAATGTCTGATGGCCTGAATGCCGTCTTTAATCATCGGCACTTTCACAACAATTTGTTCGTGTAGTTCTGCCAGTGCTTCTCCTTCTTTTACGATGGATTCGTAATCTGTTGCAATGACTTCTGCCGACACATCTCCATCTACAATATTGCAAATATCAACATAGTGTTTCATAATATTATTGTGACCGGCAATTCCTTCTTTTGCCATTAAAGACGGATTGGTAGTAACCCCGTCAAGAATTCCCAATTGTTGTGCTTCTTCTATTTGTGCCAAATTGGCCGTGTCGATAAAAAACTTCATATATTAAGTAGATTTACGTTAATTACATTTTAATTAATTTACTGATATTCAATCTATAAACTTTGTTAAGAAAGAATTAAAACATGCGCTCAAAGATAGAAAATTAATGATTAATGGTTAATGGTTAATGGTTAATGAAAAAATACAGAACAACTTTCAATTTTC
>CAZWVT010000092.1:0-4699 GCA_964636665.1 uncultured Flavobacteriaceae bacterium | reverse complement strand
CTATTGAATTTAAATCAGTAGTTTGAAAATCCGTTTTAATCGGTTTAAATTATCTTCTTAATTAAGATTGTCTAATCTTCTCAATATCTTCAGAATTCAACAATGATGAATTGGATAAATAATTTTCATCCGGATAGTAGATAAAAAGCGTCGATCCGTTTTTAATCGTATTTACGATGGGTTTGATTTGATGAGGCGGCACGGCAGGACACCCGAAACTTCTTCCCAATCTTCCGGTTCTGTTAATGAAATCTTCCGTGGCATACTCAGCGCCGTGAACAATTATCTGGCGTCTTTGGGCATTGTCGTTAAATCCTTTTTCGACCCCTTCCATAATCAGTGAAAAACCGACTGAAGCTCCCATGTTGGTGTTTTTGGTTACATAAAAACCCAAGCTACTTTGCCAGCTGCCGTTAATATTTGAAAAATTTCTTGCAAATTCATCGCCTGTATTTCGTCCGTGTGCGACATACGTTTTATGTAAGAGTTTTTGCTGTGAAAAATCAATCACATACAACCGTTTGTTTTTACTGGATTGTGAAAAATCAACAATGGTAAGAATATCCGGATTGTCTAATTTTCCTTGTGCTATCAGTTTGTTGTGACCTGTAAGCGCCAGGTTAAACACTTCATCAGACAGTCCGTGACCGTCTAAATCAAGCTGCTGATACACATTTGATTTCTCGTCCTTTTTTAAATTTTCAACAATTGTTTCCAGATTAAGAGTAGCTTCAGGCAATTCCAAACTTGCTTGGTGTAAGGCAGGTGTCAAAAATATAAATAGGTGAAAAAAGATTTTATGCATTCAGTAATTTTATAAGGTTATCAATTTTCATAACTCAATTTGAATCAAATCATTGTATCGACAAATAATTTTTTTCAAATAAAAGTATGATTCGCTCCCTACAATGAAAATACCATACCAAAAACAATTATTCTTTAAATAAAAGCACATCCGCCAGTCGATTGTCTCGATTGTAAATGTCTTTATAAAAATTCACTTCCCCGTCAGAATCTACCCAGGCGGTAAAATATCCTATATAAACAGGAATTTCTCTATCCAAATTATAAATGGATTCTTTGCCGGCATGCATTGCCTCATCAATTCTTTGTTCGTCCCAATTTTCATCGTCTTGAAGGATTGAGATTGCGAGATCCCGTGCTTTAGCCACCCGAATGCAGCCGTGGCTTCGGGCTTTGTCTTCATCCTCGAAAAGACTTTTTGCAGGCGTGTCGTGTAAATAAATATTGTTGGAATTAGGAAACATAAATTTTACCAATCCCAAGGAATTATTACCGCCCGGCAATTGTCGTACTTGTCCGTCATTCCATTCCATATTGCGTTTTTGAAGGTAATTCTCATCCCGTTCCATCCCGGGAATGATTTCGCTTTTGATAATGGATTGCGGTATGTTCCAATAAGGACTGAAAGCCATATAGGTCATTTTCCCGTCGAATATTACGGTTTTCGTCATTTCTTTTCCTACCACAACCGCCGACTCCAATTCAATATCTCCGTCGCGATAATATTCCAATTCATAGGACGGAATGTTTACAAAAATAAATTCTTCTGAATTTGTAATTCCCGGCGGTATCCACCGACAACGCTCCATATTGACTATCAATTTTTTAATATATGCTTCAACCGGCATGTTTAAAGCGTCGATGTGGTTTTTAGAAATAAGGGTGTCATGATTGAATCCATTTTTCTTTTGAAATTTTAAAATCCCTTCCAGCAATTCTTTGTCATAAATATTGCTGTTGTTGCTTTCTGTCAATTCTCCGGTATGTTTTAATCGTTCCCTTATTTGGGGAATTATTCTCGAAGTATCGTTTAATTTCAATCCTTTAAATGCTCCTCCAACAGCAATCGTTGACCATCCGCCATTTTTCTGAATTTCACGATATTCTTTTAGTGCTTCTTTTAGCGTATAATAATGTCTGAACATCAATGAATCCTCGTCTTTTGATTCTTCATTTAAGATAAAAGCATCCAACAAAAGCGTGTCGTCCAAATCTTTTCGAGGAAGCAACCAGCCCAGATTTTTGGAAGTTTGCGGGTCAATTCCTTTATAAACATGATTCAGATAAAACAAATAGAGTCCGGTCATCATCAGCTCTGCATCGGGATGTTCTTCAGGATTATTTATTTTTAAGGCTACAATGCTGTCCACAGCGTTTTGATAAGGAAATTCTGCATAAACGCCGTCTTCTTCCAAATCTTTTACGCGTTGGTAGAGTGAATTTCCGTAATCCACCAATCCTTTTTCATTAAACCATATATAGTGATTGTCATAATAACCATATATTTCTTCATATTTATCACCGTATTCCTGAAGTGCGGAATAATTATTCAGAAACGGTGCGATTCGGGTACTGTCCAATGAGATTACACTTACTCCTTTTTCAGTGGTTTCTACCTTTTTCTTACACGATTGAAACAAAAAAACTCCCATCAACAATAAAAATGCACTTTGAGAAATCAGTTTCAAGATGGTCTTAAAAGCAATATGTATGTATGTCATAAAATTTTAAATTATGTTTCGCTACGGTGTAAACTTATTTCTTTTAAATTTCTCTGACGCGGTTAATAAATTAAGTTTATCAGATTTTTAACTTAATTCATTTAATTTTCAAAATTCCATTTTCACTTTAACACATTGTAAAATTCTTATTTGAATTACGTTTTGTTAGAACTCCCTCAATTTTATTATCTTATTAAAATTTATATCTTAGTGGCTTCCCATTATTAAATCTCATTAAAATCAGGGTGATGACTTGGAAAATAAAAGCCAAACCGGACACACTAAAAGTAGCACAATTGGCAAAAGCATTAAATGTTGAGCCTCTTGTTGCACATCTTTTGGTTCAGCGCGGAATTGAAACTTTTGAAGCTGCCAAAAAGTTTTTCAGACCCAATTTGTCTGAGTTACACGACCCATTCTTAATGAAAGATATGGATTTGGCTGTAAATCGGGTCTTAAAAGCAATCCAACAAAAAGAACGCATATTGATTTATGGCGATTACGATGTTGACGGGACAACGGGAGTTGCATTGTTATATGAATTCCTTTTAAATTTCACGGATTTATTGACTTCATACATTCCGGATCGATACACTGAAGGTTATGGAGTTTCTTATGATGGAATTGATTTTGCCTCAGCCAACAAAATTACGCTCATCATCTCTATAGATTGTGGGATAAAAGCCGTGGATAAAGTAGCTTATGCCAAGGAAAAAGGAATTGATTTTATAATATGCGACCACCACTTGCCCGGAAATGAAATTCCCGATGCTATTGCCATTTTAAATCCAAAGAGAAAAGATTGCGATTATCCTTACAAAGAATTGTGCGGTTGTGGCGTCGGATTTAAATTAATCCAAGCATTGGCATTAAAATCAGGATGGAAATTTTCAAAACTTCTTCCTTATTTGGACCTTGTCGCCACTGCAATTGGTGCAGATATCGTTCCCATCACCGGGGAAAATCGAATTTTGGCTTCTCACGGCCTTAAAGTCATCAACTCAAAACCGCGCGTGGGATTTCAAGCATTGTTGGAAACCGTTAAGAAGAAAAAACTGACCATCACGGATGTTGTTTTCATCATTGCTCCGCGAATCAATGCGGCCGGCAGAATGAAACACGGCAAACATGCCGTTACTTTACTGACAGAAAAAAACCTCGAGCTTGCCAAACAACATGCAGTTGAGATTGAGAAATTCAACACAGACAGAAAAGAAGCCGACAAACAAATTACTGAAGAAGCGCTTTTGCAAATCCGTGAAAATCAAGATAAATACCGATTTACGAATGTTGTTTACGGCAAATCCTGGCATCAAGGCGTTTTGGGAATTGTCGCGTCCCGAATTACGGAAACTCATTACCGACCGACGGTGGTTTTCACAAAAAACGGTGATTCCCTTGTAGCTTCGGCACGTTCTATTCAAGGATTTGACATTTATCGGGCTTTGGAAAATTGTTCGCAATACATTGAGCAATTCGGTGGGCATACTTTTGCCGCAGGATTAAAAATATTGGAAGCAAACTTCAATTCATTTAAAGACCGTTTTGAGGAAACCGTTTCAGAAATGCTTGATTCCCATTTGTTAACTCCAGGATTAGAAATTGATGCCCGTATTGATTTAACAGCTATTACTCCTAAATTTTACCGTATTTTAAAACAATTTGCTCCCTTCGGTCCGGGAAATCGGATGCCTATTTTTCTTACTGAAAATCTGCAAGATACCGGCGCCAGCAGACCTATCGGAAAAGAACAAAAACATTTGAGATTTATGATGCGTCAGAAAAAATCGTCCATTATCGCCGGCATTGGTTTTGATTTGGGTGAGAAATATCCGCTTATTTCCAATGGTCAATTATTTTCTGCCGTTTATTGCATCGATGAAAACGAATGGAACGGACAAACCACGCTCCAGCTACGCATTAAAGACATTAGAAATCAGAATCTTTAAGATTGTTCCAATATGGAAGCCCTATCGGGAATCGAACCCGAATCAAAAGTTTAGGAAACTTCTATTTTATCCATTGAACTATAGAGCCGAAAAAGATTGCAAAATTAAATAATGAACTTTTCATTTTAAAAGTTTTCCTGATTTTCTGAAACCATTTTGTCCACCAAGAAATGAATTTACCAAAAATTCTTTCAGCAAATCATTGGAATTCGTGTTTTCCTGACT
>CAZWVT010000091.1:0-4769 GCA_964636665.1 uncultured Flavobacteriaceae bacterium | reverse complement strand
ATTAAATTATAAACGGCAAAAATAAAATATTTTAATTGAAAACAACAGCTAAAACGTAAAATGTAGCATCTCTCACTATTTTGATGTGACGAAATCCTTCATAATCATTGATAGTAGTTATTTATATATTATCCAAAGAAACTAAATTTGTTTCAATAATCACATATTATTTGATGTATTTTTGCATCCGCGATTAAAATTTATCTCGTAAACAATGAAACGAATTGTAATTTTTGCCTCAGGAAATGGCACCAATGCGGAGAATATTATTCGATATTTTCAAAAATCCTCATTAGCAAGAGTAGTTTTGGTTCTTTCAAACAAATCTGACGCAAAGGTTCTTACACGTGCAAAAAGCTTAGGTGTTCCCGCCCGAAATTTTTCAAAAGAAGAATTGCATTCCGACAAAGTATTCGATACACTTGCGGATTTTAATCCTGATTTAATTGTTTTAGCCGGTTTTTTACTGAAGCTCCCGGAAAAAATCATCAATGAATATCCTGAAAAGATTATCAACATCCATCCGGCGTTACTTCCCAAACACGGAGGAAAAGGAATGTATGGAAGTTTTGTTCATCAAGCTGTAATTCTGGCAAAAGAAAAAGAAAGCGGCATCAGCATTCACTATGTAAATAACGAATACGATTCCGGCGCAATTATTTTTCAAAAATCGGTTAAGATAACGCCACAAGACACTCCCGAATCGTTGGCAAATAAAATTCATGAACTCGAATACAAATGGTTTCCGAAAGTGATTGAAGAAGTAATCAACAAACCCGATAAATCTGCAAATGGGAGCTAAAAAGCAAAAGTACTATGTAGTTTGGTTTGGAAATCCAACCGGAATTTTCAAATCTTGGGAAGCCTGCAAAAAAGCAATTTCGGGTGTAAAAGGTGCGCAGTACAAAAGCTTTGAAACGCAGGAAGAAGCTCTAAAAGCTTATAAGGGTGAATATGCTGACTATAAAGGAAAAACCACAAAACCGAAAATCTCCAAAGAGCAACTTGAATTAATAGGCGAGCCGAATTTATATTCTATTTCCGTGGATGCAGCCAGTAGTGGAAATCCCGGAATCATGGAATACCGAGGAGTGGATACGCAAACCAGAAAAGAACTTTTCAGGCAAGGTCCATTTCAGCAAGGGACTAACAATGTCGGTGAATTTTTAGCACTCGTTCACGGCTTGGCTTATCTCAAAAAAAATGGAAGTGACCGCATGATTTACAGTGATTCCAAAATCGCCATTAGCTGGGTAAAACGAAAAAAATGTAATTCCAAATTAAAACAAAGCTCAAAAAACAAGTATTTATTCGAATTAATTGCACGTGCCGAAACCTGGTTGAGAACCAATACTTATTCCACAAAAATCGTAAAATGGGAAACAAAAGCCTGGGGAGAAATTCCTGCGGATTTTGGAAGGAAATAAAATCCCTCCTATTTATTTTGGATAATTCAACTCTATAAATCTGCAAAAACAATTGATTTTTGAAAAGATTCATGAATAATAATCAAAAATAAACCCTTAAAAATAGAATAGCTTTAAAAACTGAAACTATTCATTTTTGGAATATAAAGTTTCAAAAGAGTATCTTTGCAACTTATTCTTAATGGCTATTTACAATTAAAATGACCATCAAAATAAAAACATCAATAATTTAAAAATCGCCACAAAAGTGGCATCATTATGAGTAAACTTGTTATCGTCGGCACCGTAGCTTTTGACGCCATTGAAACCCCTTTTGGAAAAACTGACAAAATCTTAGGCGGTGCTGCTACTTATATCGGTTTAGCAGCTTCAAAATTTGGTGTAAATACAGCAATTGTTTCTGTCGTAGGAGGTGATTTTCCCAAGGAAGACATTGCAATGTTAAAAGCAAACGGCATTAATATTGACGGACTTGAAATCATTGAAAAAGGAAAAACATTCTTTTGGAGCGGGAGGTATCGCAATGATATGAACACTCGCGACACGCTCGTTACCGATTTAAACGTTTTGGCAGATTTCAATCCAAAAGTGCCTGACGATTATCAGGATGCCGAAATCGTGATGTTAGGGAATCTGCATCCGTTAGTACAAATCGGCGTATTAGACCAGATGAAAAATCCGAAGTTGGTCATTTTAGATACCATGAATTTTTGGATGGAAAATACTTTAGACGATTTGCTCAAAGTTATTTCTCGCGTAGATATCGTCACGATTAATGACGAAGAAGCCCGACAATTATCTGGTGAATATTCCCTTGTAAAAGCCGCGCAAAAAATCATGAAAATGGGACCTACCTATGTAGTTATAAAAAAAGGAGAACACGGCGCCTTATTGTTTAGCGATAAAGATGTGTTTTTCGCTCCTGCAATGCCGCTGCGCGAAGTTTTTGACCCAACAGGTGCGGGAGATACTTTTGCCGGAGGATTTACAGGTTATTTGGTGAGAACAGGAAATTACAGTTTTGACAATATGAAAAATGCCGTAATCAGTGGTTCTGCGCTTGCTTCTTTTTGCGTCGAAAAATTTGGTCCGGAAAGACTTATCAATCTTTCAGAAAAAGAAATGCGACAACGTATGTATCAATTTAAGAGTTTAACCCAGTTTGATATTAAACTCACATAAATTTCAGTGTCCGAAAACAAAGAACACTTTTTTTATTTTTTACCTAATTTAGTTTTATGAGTGACGAATTAAAACACGAATGCGGAATTGCAGTACTCCGGCTTTTAAAACCTTTGGAATATTACAAAGAGAAATACGGCACCGCTTTTTATGGCATAAACAAAATGTATCTGATGATGGAAAAGCAGCACAATCGCGGTCAGGATGGTGCAGGACTTGCCAGCATCAAATTTAATGTAACGCCCGGCGAACGTTATATCAGCCGCATCCGCTCCGTTGATCCCCAGCCCATTCAAGACATTTTTTCACAGATTAATGAACGAATAAACAAAGCTTTTAAAGACAATCCGGAATATGCCGATGATGTTGCAGCTCAAAAGAAAAACATTCCTTATATAGGTGAGGTTTTTTTAGGTCATGTTCGTTACGGAACTTTTGGAGCAAACAGCATTGAAAACGTCCATCCTTTTTTAAGACAAAACAACTGGATGCACCGGAATTTAATTATTGCCGGGAATTTCAATATGACCAACAATCACGAGCTTTTTGAAAATCTCATTCGCCTTGGAATGCATCCAAAAGACAGAGCCGATACAGTAACAGTAATGGAACGAATAGGTCATTTTTTGGATGATGAAATAAAAAAACTATATAAGAAAGCGAAAAACAAAGGGCTTTCAAAACAGGAAGCTTCTCCATATATTGTAGAGCATTTAAAAATTGCAAAAATCTTACGAAAATCCGCTTCAAATTGGGATGGCGGTTATGCGATGGCAGGCCTTTTAGGTCATGGAGATGCATTTGTTCTCAGAGATCCTTCAGGAATTCGTCCGGTTTATTATTACAGTGACGATGAGATTGTTGCTGTAGCCTCCGAACGTCCGGCAATACAGACAACCTTTAATATTCCATTTGAAAAAGTTCAAGAATTAGAACCCGGTCATGCGTTAATTATTCAAAAAAACGGCACCCTTAAAAACACCGAAATTCTTTCCCCTTTAGAAAGACGTTCATGTTCTTTTGAACGTATTTATTTTTCTCGCGGAAACGATTCGGAAATATATGAAGAGCGAAAAATGTTGGGTAAATTGGTAATGCCCAAAGTTTTGGAAGCCATTAATTACGATACTGAAAATTCTGTTTTCTCATATATTCCAAACACAGCAGAAACTTCTTTTTACGGCATGTTAGACGCGGCACAAGATGAGCTAAACAAACAAAAAAACGAGGCCATCATCAAAGAAAGAAAAACACTGACATTGGAGCGACTTCATGAAATTCAAGCGCATAAAATCAGGACGGAAAAAATAGCTGTAAAGGACGTTAAATTAAGAACTTTTATCGCTGACGATAACAGCCGAGATGATTTGGTGGCACACGTTTACGATGTTACTTACGGAATTGTAAAACCATCGGATTCGCTGGTTATTATTGATGACAGTATCGTACGCGGAACGACTTTGCAAAAAAGTATTCTGACGATGCTTGACAGATTGCACCCTAAACAAGTGATAGTTGTTTCTTCCGCTCCACAAATTCGCTATCCGGATTGTTATGGAATCGATATGGCGCGATTGGAAGATTTAATTGCTTTCCAAGCGGCGCTTTCGCTACATAAAAAACACAATACAGAATCGGTGATACACGAAATTTACGAGAAATGTTTAGAGCAAGTAAACACGGATGATTTAAAAGTTATCAATAATGTAAAGAAATTATACGAACCTTTCTCTGATGAAGAAATTTCGAATGAAATTGCCCAATTGGTGGGAAAAAACATCAAATCAGATTTAAAGATTATTTTTCAATCGGTGGAGGATCTTCACAAAGCTTGTCCGAAAAATTTGGGAGATTGGTATTTCACCGGAAATTATCCTACCGCAGGCGGAAATCGTGTAGTAAACAGGGCGTATATAAATTTCTATGAAGGAATTAACGAGCGAGCGTATTAATTTATATCCATTTGAAAATTATTTTTCAAAAATTGCTTGCAGTAATTAAAAAGTGAATTATATTTGCCACCTCAAACAAAGGGCGATTAGCTCAGCTGGTTCAGAGCACCTCGTTTACACCGAGGGGGTCGGGGGTTCGAATCCCTCATCGCCCACCAGATTAAAACAGCCGGAAGATACTATGACACAGTAGATTTCGGCTTTTTTT
>CAZWVT010000090.1:0-4790 GCA_964636665.1 uncultured Flavobacteriaceae bacterium | reverse complement strand
GGCATCAAACAGAAAAATATCACATCATAAAAGGTTCTATTACGATAGAATAAATCTTTACGGCACCTACAGCAATCCGCTTTCTTTTTGTTTATTAGATTTTAAAATAAAACCAATAGCGTCTTAGGCGATTTTGACATAACTCCGTAAAATCGTCATTATTAGGGATTTTCACAGTTAATTGACTGGAAAGGGGATTATTTTTTGGACATTGGTTTATGCCCTTCAAGACGGACTTCTTATCAGATATAAATAGTTAAATAACAATGATTTATTTGTCTTACGTCCTACATCCACAAGTCCTATGTCGTTGAAAAAAACGTTTTGGACATTATTGAAATAAAAGCCATATATTTACCCTTATTCTAAATCCTTTCGGAATCCGTCCGCCGTTTCAAACGATTTTTAAAAAATGACATGTGATTCATCGGAAAACACAGAAACCGCTCGGAATTTATATATTTGAGTAATCCTTAAATTTATTTATATATGGACAAAAAGCAAAAACTAACCAGACAAACAGGTGCTCCGGTTCCTGATAATCAGAATTCCCAGACGGCAGGTCCGAGAGGTCCGATGGTGATGCAGGATTTTTGGTTTTTGGAAAAAATGGCAAATTTCGACAGAGAAGTTATTCCGGAAAGAAGAATGCACGCCAAAGGATCGGGAGCTTTCGGAACTTTTACGGTTACTCACGACATCACCCAATATACCAAGGCCACTATATTTAATCATATCGGTAAAAAAACCGAAATGTTTGCCCGTTTTTCTACCGTTGCCGGTGAAAGAGGAGCGGCCGATGCCGAAAGAGACATCCGCGGATTTGCAATGAAATTCTATACCGATGAAGGCATCTGGGATTTGGTGGGCAACAATACGCCTGTATTCTTTTTCCGTGATCCGATGAAATTTCCAGATTTAAATCACGCCGTAAAACGCGACCCGAAAACCAATATGCGAAATGCCAATAACAATTGGGATTTTTGGACTTTACTGCCCGAAGCGCTGCATCAGGTTACAATCATTATGAGTGATCGCGGCATTCCAAAAGGCTATCGAAATATGCACGGATTTGGAAGCCATACCTATAGTTTTATCAACGACGCCGACGAAAGACATTGGGTGAAATTTCATTTTGTAACCCAGCAAGGAATCGAAAACCTGACGAATGAAGAAGCCGCAGAAATAATTGGTCATGATAGAGAATCTTCGCAACGAGACCTTTTTGATGCTATTGAAAGAGGTGATTTCCCAAAATGGAAAATGTTCATTCAGATTATGACCGAAGAACAGGCAAAGACTTATCGTTTTCATCCGTTTGACCTGACAAAGGTTTGGTCAAAAAAAGACTTTCCATTAATTCCTGTGGGAGAGTTTGAACTCAACAAAAATCCTGAAAATTATTTCCAAGATGTAGAGCAGGCCGCTTTTAATCCGACCAACATTGTACCCGGAATAGGTTTTTCGCCCGACAAGATGTTACAAGGAAGACTCTTTTCTTATGGCGATGCACAACGATACCGATTGGGAGTCAATCACTTTCAGATTCCGGTAAATAAACCACGATGTCCGTATCACGCTTTTCACCGTGATGGAGCGATGCGCGTGGACGGAAATTACGGGTCAACCATACATTACGAACCCAACAGTTACGGAGAATGGCAAGAACAACCACACGCCAAAGAGCCTCCTCTGGAAGTGAACGGCGACGTGTTTGCTCATAATTTTAGAGATGACGATGAAGATTATTTTACACAGCCGGGCGATTTATTCCGAATTATCAAAAAAGACGGAAAAGAAGATTTGTTATTTAAAAATACAGCGGCAGAAATCGGCGGAGCAGAAAAATTTATACAAATCCGCCATATCAGAAATTGCTATAAAGCTGACCCGGAATACGGAGAAGGTGTAGCTCAGGCATTGGGCATGACGATGGAAGAAGTAAACAGTTTTGATATGACCCCTTATGATCGCTGGGCACCAAAACCGACCCAAAAGTAAATTAGCAAAAAAATGTATTATTAAAAAAAGCAGCCTCAAACGGGTTGCTTTTTTTATAATTCAGTTTTGTAGAAATGCACCAATAATCTCTTAGCTGACTTCCGCAGTTTTGTTATTCTAAAAATTTTTTAGCTGATTTTCAATTAATTGCATGTTGATATTGGGTATTAATTTTTGAGTTTGGGAGATTTCCCTCAATAATTCATTGTATAAAAATCAACCGACCCAAAATTACCTTTATAATCAAAATCAATCCTCCTCCAAATACAGCCCCATCCTTATCTTCCAATACGGCATTTTCTCCTCAAAATATTCGAAATAAGGTTTTAATGCTTCAGGGTTTTCGAGGGTTTGTTTCGCATTTTTAATTTGTTGAATTTCCTCGGGAGTAATGAATTGATCCAGATCGATTGCTGCTCCGGCCTGGTGCATTTTCATAAAATGTCCATATACCGTATCTTCCGAAATTCCACGCCGTTGGGCGATTTCCGGGATGGGAAGATTTTCATCCACAAACATTTTGTAACTGCGCTCGTGGGTGGGCAAATCACTTTCCAAACCGTCCAAATGTCGATTGATGATTCTTAAAAAATCATCGGCGTATTTTTCGAGTTTAACTTCGCCGACTCCTGAAACGTGAGCAAATTCTTCACGTGTTCGGGGTTTTTTATGTTCCATATCTTCCAATGCGGCATCGCTGAAAACCACAAATGCGGGCTTCCCCATTTCCTGTGAAAACTTTAAACGCAGTGTCCTCAATTTTTCAAAAAGATCAGCACGTTTTCTCGGTGTCCGTTCTGTTTTGATGGGTTCGGCTTCTTGCACGATATTCGCCAATCGCACCTTTTTTCCTTTGAACAAAACTTTTTGTGCCAATGGCGTCAATAATAGCCGCCCATTTTCGTGAAAATAAATTTGCAAGACCCCTTGGTTTAAAAGTTGAATGACGTATTGCTGCAGATCGCGCCACGGAATATCCTTTGCCGCACCGAAGGTTTTTATGTTTTGGTAGCCCTTGTCATAAACTTGTGTGTTTTTTGCACCTCGAAGTACGTCAATTACCATTCCGAGGGCTTCCTGCTCCTGCAATCGAGCCACTGCGGAACACACTTTTTGGGCAATGAGCGTACCGTCAAAATAATTGGGCGGCACCTTGCAGATGTCGCAATTGCCGCAATCTTCTGTGAGGTGTTCTCCAAAATATCCCAACAACGCCTTTCTTCTACAGCTCAAGGCCTCGCAAAATTGCTGCATCCGTTCCAATTTTGCCAGTTGATATTCTTTCATAGGGGAATCTTCGGCAAATTGGCGCAATTTCATCACATCGGAATAACTATAAAAAAGGAGCGTATCTGCCGCTTCCCCATCTCTTCCGCTTCGGCCTATTTCTTGGTAATAACCATCGATGTTTTTTGGCATATTATAATGAATCACCCAACGGATATTGCTTTTGTCGATGCCCATTCCAAAAGCAATTGTGGCAACGATGATTTGGGATTTGTCATTCAGGAAATTGTCCTGGATTCTGTTTCTGTCCTCCGATTCAAGTCCCGCATGATACGCCTCCGCTCGATAACCGTTTGCACAAAGTAAGTCTGCAAGTCTTTCCGTTCCATTTCTACTGAGGCAATAAATAATACCGCTTTCGCCAGTGTGTCTTTTCAGAAAATTGAGAATCTGCTTGTTCCGGTTTTGCCCGGGGCGAACCTCCAAATATAGATTCGGACGGTCAAAAGAAGCGACAAACGTTTTGGCTTTAGGCACTGAAAGTTGAGTTGCAATATCCTCCCGTGTGGCTCGATCGGCCGTTGCTGTCAATGCGATTAAGGGGATTTCCGGAAACTGTTCCTTCAAACTTTTAAGCTGCGTATAGGCCGGACGGAAATCGTGCCCCCAACTGGAAATGCAATGCGCCTCGTCCACTGCAAACAGACTGATTTGTATTGAGTTCAGAATAAAATTTAATTGCGGAAGGCTTTCCGGAGCTACATAAAGCAACCTTAAATTTCCGTTTTTCAGATTTTGCAGCACCTGCTGTTGCTCTTCATAAAGTTGTGAACTGTTAAAATAAGCTGCGGAAATACCGTTGGCTCTTAAAGCGTCCACTTGATCCTTCATTAATGCAATCAACGGAGAAATCACTATTGCGGTTCCCTCCAGCGCCAGTGCGGGCAATTGAAAACACAATGATTTTCCGCCGCCTGTGGGCATAATGGCGATGGTGTCTTTTTGGTTTAAAATATTCTCGATAATTTCTTTCTGGTTGGGGAGAAAAGTATCGTACCCGAAATGCGTTTTCAGTAAATCAGATAAATTTTGCCGGGTTATTGTTTCCATAGTTGTAAAAATAACATTTTAATAAATAAGCCTCCGCAAAATTGCGAAGGCTTATTGTCTGTTCTATTATTTACCTCCGAGCATAACCAGCTCGTTACAAACTATTTCGGTGATGTGCCGTTTGTTGCCGTCTTTGTCGTCATACGATTTTGAAGTCAGTTTTCCTTCAATGATTACTTCTTTGCCTTTTGTGAGATAACGCTCTACGATTTCGGCAGTTTTTCCCCAAGCTACGACATTGTGCCATTGAGTGTCGGTAACCTTTTCCCCTTTTTGGTTTTTGTAGGTTTCGTTTGTTGCAATTGTAAATTTGGCAAGTTTTTTACCGCCATCGAGATTTACAATTTCAGGATCCTTTCCTAAATTTCCAATCAACTGTACTTTGTTTCTAAGTGTGCTCATAATTTCTAAAATTTAATGTTAAACAATTGATACTATCGAATTTCATTTTA
>CAZWVT010000089.1:0-4874 GCA_964636665.1 uncultured Flavobacteriaceae bacterium | reverse complement strand
AATTAGTCTTTTTTCGTGTAATTTATCTATGCTGTCTTGTTTGGAAATATTATCTCGATAATTGTCGTTCCTATACATCTGGTCGGCTGCGCGCATTGCTAATAATTCATCCCGAAGTTCAAAATCAGCATGAGTTTCAAATTCTTTTCTCAAACTATTGTATTCCAAAACTAATTTTTGACCGTAATCAGAAATTATAAACTCGTAAAGATTGTCCTTATTTTCCAATCTATATAATTCAACTCCATTTAAGATTTGCTTTTTTGCATATTCATAGGTTAAATCATATTTTTTTAAAATGGCTGTAACTTCGGTAAATTTACCAATTTCGTTATAGGATGAAGTGTTTTTTGCTTCACAGGATTTAAAAGCATCTTGATAAAGTTCAAATGCCTTTTTGTAATTCTTTGTTTCAAATTCCAAATCTGCTTTGTAGATAGTTTGATAATAATCTGTTATGTAATTACATTCAGATTTATCTACTGATTGGCAACTAATAAATATAATAGCCAAAAAAAATGAAATTATTCTCATAAAACTATATCTTAATTTGATTTAAGTAGAAAACTGCATAATTATTCTCAAATACATAAAGATATTTTAACTTAATTAATATTTTTTAAGAGATAACTAAAGATTAAATATAAATGATGTCAAGTTCAATTTATCAGATATCTTAGGTAAAAGCGTAAAATTAGTATCTTCTTCGCTATTGGTTTACCTCTCTTTCGACACTTATTCGAGTTTTACTTTATGACTCCATTTATCAAATGAGAATTAATAAAATTACAAGAACTTGAACCATTAGAACCGAACAAGTACTACATCTGGCGAAGAAGAAGTTCCTTTATTTCACCGCTATTTTGGTCTTGATATATCAATAAAGCTTCGTCGGTTTCAACTTTTAATGTTGAATTCATAATTTCACAATGGCTCATTGCTTCATAATCGATGTTGCCAAATTTTAATATTTTGTCGCCAATGGTGAGGTCGTCGTCAAGGGAACGATCCCAAATATTTCCAACCACCAGTACATTTTGAGCGTTTAAAACCGGATGTATCGGCCAAGTGTTGGTAGTATAATCGATGTTTTCTTCATTATCGAAACTTTCAAACCAAAACCTTTCTCTTTTGAAATCTAAAGTCATATTTCCATATTTCAACAATCCCGACCCGATACGGGAATTGTCGTCGTAAATCGTTTTTGTTTTTACGTTTCGGAAAGTAATGTCGCCGAGGCGTAATTCGGGGATTTTGACAAGATAATGGTTGTTGTCTTTTGCAGTTCCAAATAATCCCATACTGAATGTGCCACTGCTTTTGGCAAGGATTTCGTACAAGTCTGCCTGCGAGTGAAATTGCTCAAAGACGGGTTGTGAAACAGAATAAAACGTATTGTCTCCGCTATCGAATAGAGCGTATTCATTCCTTTCGTGAGTCCCTTTTTTCAGTTGTAGAGGCAAAAACGGGCTGCTTTGGACATCGTTGACTTTCATTTTTACGCCATGTCTCCTTTTCAGTCCCAAGTTTCTGCTTTTATCGGTCAGGACGATTTTCTTTTCCTGTGAACGAAATTGAATGATTGAGTTTTTCAATAAATTGCTGCCGATAATTCCGTCTATTTCCAAACAGTCAAAAATAAGTGCGGAGTTTTCTTTTACGATAAGCGCGGGAGTGTCTTTAAATTTGATGTTGCCAATACTTATTTCAGGAACCACAACCACGCTTAAACTATCGGTTAATCCTGATTGATCGGTGGTTTTGATGTTTCCCAACGGATGTAAAGTCAATGTTTTCTTCAGTGTTTCGGACAGAATGGTAACGGCACCGGTATCTACTAAAAATTTATATGGCTTTTTTTCAATCTGAACTTCAAGGATGATTTTACCGTTCTTGTCTTCATAAGAAACCATGTGGAAATAGTTCTTGTTTTCCACATATCCCTGATTGGCATGAATGGGAGTTTGGGCAAAGAATGTCAGGGAAATCAGAAATGTTAGAAGGGTTACGATAAATTCTTTTTTCATACAGCTTGGTTTCTAAAAAGTATAATCCAATTAATTCTTATTGAAATAATCATAATCTCCTCACCCTCTCAAAAATTATGATTTAGTTTAATCGCCATAACGCAAAGTCGCTAAGGACGCAAAGATTATTGTCTGTCAAATATAAATATTGTAAAGACATTAGCGCAACAATCCAATCATGCTGCCGATACCGACGCCGTAATAAACCCGGTCTGTTGTGATTTGCAGCATTGGGGAGAGTGATAATCCAAAATAGCGTGTAAAGGGAAATTCCAATTTTGGATTGATGCTCAAACTGACGGTATTGCGACTTGCGTAATCATAAGTATAATTTTTTTCCAGATAACCGCGGTCATCAATTTTTTGCCAGTTCACCGGTTCGGTCAGAATGGCGTATCCCAATCCTGCGGTGAGGTTCAGACGGATAGTGCCACGAGGATTTAAGTTGTAAATCCGTCCTGCGCTAATTGTAAAATTTTCAAATTCGTCCGTCGGACCGTTTAATCCAAAAAATAAAAGCCCACTAAGTCCGAGTGAAAAGTCGTCAGGAATGGATTTGGCATAACGAAGGTTTGCAGAATAGCCTAACTTGAATGAATATTTTTCTTGGTGAATATAATTCAGATGGATATCTACTCCTGCATAGTTGCCAATGCTAATATCGCTGCTAATGTAATATGCATTCTTGGGTTCGTCTTGTGCCTGTGAATACACAAATGAGAAAACACAGAGAACTAAAAAGAATAATTTTCGATTCATGAATAAGTGGATTTGGTTAGTATCGAATTATTTTGGTTTTATATAAATGTGTCGGATGTTGCCAACGCCGGTATCCCGTTCGTCGATTTCAAATTTTTTGGTGTCTTTGATAAGCGGTAATAATTTTTGGAATCCGTATAATCGCGGATCAAAATCCGGTTTCTTTTTAAGAATGTAGTTTCCTAAGTTGGCTAAAAATGTCCATCCTGTTTCATCGGCTAAATCGTTTACGCTTTCCGTTAAAATTCGAATGGTATCTTTGTCCACTTTGCTTCCGGTTTGATTGCTTTTGGTTTTTGAAACCGGTTTAGTAGGTTTGGATTTGGTGCTTTCTTCTTTTGTATCAGGTTTTAATATTTCCAAATAAATGAATTTATCACAGGCTGCTATAAAAGGTTTGGGTGTTTTTTTCTCACCAAAACCGATGACTTTCATTCCGGCTTCTCGCAATCGGGTTGCCAATCGTGTAAAATCACTGTCGCTGGAGACAATGCAAAATCCATTGACTTTTTGGGAGTACAGAATGTCCATCGCATCGATAATCATTGCACTGTCTGTTGCGTTTTTCCCGGTCGTATAGCTGTATTGTTGGATAGGAGTGATGGCATTTTCAAGCAGTACGTTTTTCCAGCCGGAAACGGTGGGTTTTGTCCAATCTGCATAAATTCGCTTGATGGTCGGGGTTCCGTTTTTGGCGATTTCTTCCAACATTTCTTTGATGTTTGCATAAGGCACGTTGTCGGCATCTATTAATACTGCTAATTTATCTTCAATCATAGGTGTTTTTTCGGGTTATTTTTTCCGTTGTTTCGGTGAAATTTTATGGTAACAAACATACGGCAACTTGTTTAATAAAACGTTAAAACTGATTCTGTTTTCTGTGGATTTTCAATGACTAATGGTTTAAACTGTGGTTAAAAAATTGTATGCATCTATTATTTATTATGGATTTATCTATTTTTATAGTTTCTATAAATTTCATACTTTTTTATCAAAAGTACTAATTTGCATTGTTTTATTGGCGGATAGATTTATGGAATCATCTAATCCTAAAAAGAATCCTAAAAATCATAGTTAAAACAACATCTTAAAAAATTCTGACTTAAATCATTTTCAGATTACACTGAAAAGAATATATTTGATTCGTCAATTTTTTGATAATAAAGAAAGTAAATTACATAAACCCTAAATATCACTACTATGATTAGTAAAATACTTGTTCCTACTGATTTTTCAGAATCGTCTAAGAATGCTTTGGAGGTTGCGGCGTCTATTGCAAGAGAACACAATGCAGAGCTTGTTTTGCTGCACATGATGGGAATGGCAGGCGGAATGGTCAGTAAAAGCGAACAACAAGAAGTTTTCAAGGCGATGTATTATATGCGTTACGCCGAGCAACAATTCAACGAACTTTTGCAAGAGGAATACTTAAAAGGAATTAAAGTTACCGATACGGTTCATAATTACACCAATTTTAACGAAATCAACGGCATTGCTCAAGAAATGGATGTCGATATGATTGTGATGGGATCGCACGGTGCCTCCGGATTAAAAGAGGTGTTTGTCGGGAGCAATACTGAGAAAGTCGTTAGAACTTCAGAAGTACCTGTTCTTGTCATTAAGCATAAGGCAGTCAATTTTACGCCGAAATTAGGTGTGTTTGCCTGCGATTTTCAAATGCCTGCCATTGGTTCGTACAAACGTGCAAAAAGATTGTTCAATTTGTTGGGATTGGAAATGCAACTCCTGTATATCAATCTTGCAGGAGATTTCAGAAGTACCCGCGAAATTGAAAAACGCATTATGAAGTTCATGACCGAAGCCGGAGAAAAAGAGCCGCTGGAAATTGTAAATAAAGTAGTTCAATACAACGATTATTCGGTTGAATCGGGAATTTTTGCTTACAGCCAAGTAATCAATGCCGATTTGATTGCATTACCAACACAAGGAAGACAAGGTTTGGCGCATTTCTTTTCAGGAAGTATCGGAGAAGACATCGTCAATCATTCCGATTTGCCGGTAATGACTTTTAGAATTTAAAATCCTATTAAATTTAAAAATCAATAAATAGTTTGTCGAGCCTGAAGC
>CAZWVT010000088.1:0-4879 GCA_964636665.1 uncultured Flavobacteriaceae bacterium | reverse complement strand
TCTATAATTCGTCTTTTTTCCAGAGCGATATATCCTGAACTTGTGTTATTAACATCGCCTTTAAAATTTCCGTCCGGCCTCGCTTGTACAGCGGATTCCACGAAAATCATATTGTGATTATGTGGCGTTATGGGAGTCCAAAAACTATCTCGTTTAAAATCAAAAAACCTTCCTTGTACATTTAAAGCGTAGAAAGGAAATATGCCGAAAGGTATTTTTTTATCGGTTGCGTCCAATAAATAAACTTCCCCATCAATCTCTAAGTAAACAATTGCATAATTGAATTTGGTCAATACAGGATGTAAAGTTGTGGGAAGTCCATTTTCTCTCGTAGAAAGCATCATTAATTTGGCATCGAGTTTGGCGGCCTGCAGCGAATTAATAAGCGAAATATTAATCTCTGCGGTATTGCCTACCTTCTCATCAAAGACGTCTTTAATCTCTGACCCGTAATTGTACAAGATGCCATTCCAGGTAAAATGATTTTGAATAAAACGATAAACAGCTTTTGCACGATTTACATCTTCTTGTATGGAAAGAATCGAATCAGGAAGCTTTCGTTTAAAGTATCTTTTATTTCTCAGTTGCTTTCCGAATATCTTATTCTTCCTATAATTTTTATCTACATCTTTCCATTCCGTTGAGAAATGATGAATCCTTTTGAAATTTTTATTTATAAAAAAAGATTTAGGTTCAAATTCGATTCGGGCTAAGTAATTGTTGGGAGAAAGCATATGCTCTTCCATACGAAAAGCAGGAACGTCTTTCATAGCGTATAAATAAATGGGGCATCGGAAAGTATAGCCGGGACCTAATTGAATACAATCTTCACGCCATTCCGCAACATTTAAATAAAGATCTTCCTTCCCATAAAGGACTTCATTAAAGTTGAAACCAACAGGTTTTTTAAAAATCAGTTCGCTATATAATTTAGGGAGGTCATCTTGGAAATTCCAGCCGTCAACATCAAATAAAAACCTGGATATCTTAGTATATGAATATTCAATGATATCGCCATCCTCAATAGGCGGAAGCAACAATCTCATCACATTTCCTACTCCATCAACGTAGGAAGGAAACAAGTCTTCTTTAGCTAAGGGATGACGAATGTCGCCTCTGTGAATGAATCCGCTCATGCTGTTCAATCCTTCACCTGAAGAAGTTAATACGATATTTTCAACATTTCTGTCAAAATCTGTAGCATCGAAAACTTTAATTTTTTTATAAAATGTTTTTACAAGTGTCATCTGATTTTGAATGAGTTTATATTCAAAGTATCCTTGGTCGTGTAAAATTACCACAGGAGCGGACGGATCCTTATCATAAAATTCCATTGCAAAATCTTCTTCAGATGGTTTGCCGAATTCAGTAGTGATTCTGGTTTGTGAATAACTTAAATTGACCGTAAACAGGATTAAAATAAGCCATAAAAAGAGGTTTTTGTTTATTCGTTTCATTTGGTGAAAATCAGTTCAATAACCACTTGAATATGTGTTTATGTAGATATATTAAAAATATCAAAGATTTGAGTCAATCAAATGATTATTGAAGTTTGGAAAGTTAATGAGATGCCAACTTTAATTTAAAAATAACTATTATAGGCTTCTAGCAATTTTTCAACTTCATCACTTTTAAATTCTTTGTTTTAAATTCTTTTTACCAGTTCAGGTTGATCGCTAAAATATCTGGATGAAACATATATCTGGCTGTAAAAAAGTGTTTTTTTATTTGATAATTAATATTGCCTCCATAGATAATGCCGGTGTATTCACTGAAATTTCCACCATAACCCAAAAGTAATTCTCCAAAAATAATAGGGTTGTTTTTTTGAATTATTGTGTCTTGACCGAAATTCTTTCCGGTCAAAAGGAGTGATAAAATTAAAAGTATTTTTTTCATTTTTAAAATTTTCTTGATGATGGTTAGGTTTTAAATTTTTTTTTTATGAACCGTTAAAACGGTTGCGTGTTACTTTGTGTTTTTATATCCCACGGTTGAAACCGTGGGCTAAATTGAAACCGTATTGAATTTTCATAGTCCTCTGTTTTAACCGCGGGGCTATTGAATAAATGTATCCGCAAAAGCATAATTTTATTTTTGTACTATGGCAAAATAAAAAATATAATTCAATTAGATTATTTCCAAAGGGTTTCATTTTTCCAATTTGCT
Source organism: uncultured Flavobacteriaceae bacterium (assembly GCA_964636665.1). Classification (GTDB taxonomy): domain Bacteria; phylum Bacteroidota; class Bacteroidia; order Flavobacteriales; family Flavobacteriaceae; genus JAAYLC01. The sequence goes on along the minus strand of CAZWVT010000088.1, from coordinate 2,710 downwards.
GGAAAATTCATGGCTCTGACATCCACATTATCATATTTGGTAAATAAAGTTTTTAACTTTGGTGAAAAAGTAGATTTAGGATTGACAGTTTGCAACAAATACTGGATCATCGAAAGCATAAAATAAGTTTTATGATTCTGAACACTATCCATATTTATCCATTGCTTAGTTGTTTTTCTGGGGAATTGTGGACGAATACTCATACTTCTGTTCCATAATCGGGAATGATGCGCACAAATATTACGCAAATAAACAATGCTGTGCAGCCATGTTGAAAACACGGAATCTGAAATTCCAAAGTGGCGAGCAATAGCTCGTTTCTCTTTTCCGGGAAGCAGGTTCGAGTATAACATAGATAAAGTTCCAAAAGAAGTAATTTCAATGCTTATCCATGAAGGAGGCAGCGAATTAGAATACTTAGTAGCAAAAGCTTTAATAAATTCCTCATCACTTCTAGAATATTCTTGTCCTATTTTGGTAATGCTGTTCGCATGTTTGATAGGATTTTTAAAAATTTTAGGATTTGAAAACCAGAAAGTTCCGTGTTTATGCGATAAAATATAAATCATTTTTGCTCTAACAGCCACTTCGATTTTTTCTAATTCTGCGAGAACGAGCTTACGGAGTTCCCTGTCAAAACAATACAAACGGAAAGCAGTATCAAAAGCTGCATTCTTTTTAAAGCTATGATTTTTCTTGTCCTGCAACAAAGGATACCAATAACCGCTTAAACGATAATAACTTATTGATTCTAAAAGATGAAGTGCTTTTTCCCGATTATCTACCCTTAAACCTCTGTCAATTAACAGTTGTAATTGTTGGGAATATGTGAGAGGGGATTTTTTGAAAGGGATTTTACTCATTTCAATAAAAAAAGAAAGCTTGTCCTAAGCGCCCTGTTCTTACGGGAAGGGGGACAAGCATGTTATTGCAAAGATACGTATTATTTCAATAAATATTGAAAAGTTCTTCGGTTTTTGTCTTTATCTTCTGAAAATTAGAGTTGTGTGATGTTTGTTATCATTATTTAAAAATTATACTTTTCACACCAGTACTTGGGATAAAACACACTCTTTGCTAAGTGTGGCGGTGAAATCTTACCATTTGATAGATTCATAATCCACATCGTCATCCTTAATTTCCAAGTCTGTTATTTCGCAGTTTAGATTTTTTGCTTCTTTTACTAAAAACTGTTCGTAGTTTTTGTATTCATCGGTATAAAACACTCCCCTATTCAAAAGTTTCGGCAGTTGTCTAAAAGCTCTCTTCCCACCACCCATCAAATAATAATCCAAGTTGATGCTCCTCATATATTGATAGATATAAGGATTGGCTCCATAAAATGCCGTCTTCAATAAAGCCGACCAAATCTTGTGCTCCTTTTAAATCATAATTTCTCATCGCCTTTTCGGCCCAAAACTCTAAGAGTAGTATTTGGGAAATATCAAATTTATTCGTTTCATAAAACCGCATATTGTACTTTATTGCCGTTAACGAAAAAAGGAAATGAACCCAAGAAATCTGGCAACCAAAATGTTTCTGTTCTTCAAAAAAGAAATGGCTTTGATTTCTTGTTAGTCTGCTTTCATCTTTGGCTTTTCTGATTTCATAGGAAAATCCGCTAATGAGTCGGTCTCTATTTTCAAATCCTTTCTTTGTAAGATAATCTTCATCATTCCAAAACTTGCCAATGAAATTATAAAGAACACTTAAGTCCTCATACGTTCCCCATATTTCAACACCCATCCCTCTTTTGTCGGTATTATATATAGCATTGCAAATTTTACTAGGCGAATTTACTGGATTTTATTTATAATCTTGCAGTTTCCCTTTCACAAAGCTACTTACGGTCAATCGATGTACGCCCAAAATACGTCCGATGGCAGAGTACGACACCTTTTTGTCCAACAATTCCTGGATTTTCTTTTCCTGACCGGTGAGTTTCGTTTTTGCAGACTTACTGCCTTTCGGACGTCCCAAAATAACTCCTTCGGCACGCTTTCTGGCTAATGCTTCTTTTGTTCTCTGCGAAATTAAATTGCGTTCGATTTCTGCCGATAAGCCAAAGGCAAATGCCAATACCTTAGAATTAATATCGCTGCCAAGACGGTAATTATCTTTGATTGTCCACACTTTAATGTCTTTGTTCATACATTCGTTCAAAATCCTCATAATCATTAAGAGGTTTCTTCCTAATCGAGACAATTCCGAGCATATCAAAATATCATCTTTTTTCATTTTTTTTAGAAGTTTACCAAGTTTCCGATCTTCTAAATTTTTTGCGCCAGAAATGGTTTCTTCTATCCATTTGTCCACGACAATTTGTTTGTCACTGCAAAAGTTGTTGATTTCGTAGCGTTGGTTTTCTACTGTTTGCTTGTCCGTACTTACTCTGATGTATCCGTAAATCATAATTATTTGTTGTTTAAATTATTAGTCAATTTTGGTTTATATTAAACGTAAGCTGTCGAAATTAAATCTATCCAATAAATATGACACTTAGTTCAGCGATTATTTTAGACAGAATGCAACGAAATCTAATTTTCAAACGAGTGATAGTTGGGTAGTTTTGAGTGAAATTGAACAAAGAATAAAGCGTAAAATTGAAGCCGTTGGCACTCCGTTGAAGGAATGGGACATCAATATTTACAGAGGGATATTACCTACTTTGACATTGATGGTAAATTTTATTATTTGGTCTTTATAATCG
>CAZWVT010000087.1:0-4935 GCA_964636665.1 uncultured Flavobacteriaceae bacterium | reverse complement strand
GCATATACGAATCTTGATGGTTGTTTACATCGATTTGTTTGTCTTTATACAACTCTCGGATTTTCCCGTCATATTGTTGATGACCCCAACAAAGATTACAGACTCCTTCAGGAACAGTGGATTTTATTTCACTTTCCGGTTTCTTAAAAAACGCAACAATTTTATCAATTATATTCATAGCTCACTTATTTTAATCATTTTACAACTCCCACTAAATTAAAAAATATTCTGACAAATTTGTCTTAAATTGGAAACATTAACTTCTGTAATCTTACCACCCCTTCGGGGTTTTGTAATTTCTAAAATAGATTGTAAGTCAGCAAAATTTTATTTCCATCGAACCGTTTCGATGATTCTCCGCATATCTTCTCTCAAATACATCACGGCAGGATAAATGGAATCAAAATTGGGTTTTGCGTCAAAATACAAAGCACCGTTTATAAAATGATTGATGCTGTCGGTAACATAAAAACCTGCTTGAGTTGCGGCATCGCCATTAATCATATAAAACATTCCGTAAACATCATCATCCGGATTAACGAACGGTTGCTCGGGAATGCTGCTTGCTTTAATGGTGTGTTCGTATGCCAATTTCTGTGCATCGCGCAGCAGAGAATCCAAGTTTTTGTCCACCTTGTTATAAGTCAAATAAAAAGCTGCTTTCATCTTAGGATAGCGAATATTTACTGCGCAGGCATCCTTTTGAATAATTTCGGAATGACGGTTTACCATAAAAGTAAATGGGCAATCTCCGCTTAATGGCAAGGGTTTATAATCATGTTCAGGATACTCCAATCTTAATTGTGCCGATGGTTTTACGATAACCTCTTCGTTGCAGCTGCCAAAAACAAAGATGATGAGTAGTCCCGGTAAAAAATTAATTATTCTCAATTGTAAGTTTAATTTGTTTGATGCGTTTTCCTTCAAAGGCTTCTACTGTAAACGCATAATGTTCAAAGTATATTATCTCGTTTTTCTTGGGAAAACCTTTGGCTATTTCTAAAATAAATCCGGCTATGGTTTCTGCTTCGCCTTTATGTTCTTCAAAAACTTCGGTGTCTTCCAAACCGATTACTTTATAGAAATCTTTGAGGGAGGTTTTTCCTTCAAAAATGTAATTGCTATCATCCAATTTAGAAAATACCAATCCCTCGTCATCAAATTCATCACTGATTTCCCCTACAATCTCTTCAATAATATCTTCCAATGAAATCAATCCACTTGTTCCTCCGTATTCATCCACAACAATGGCAATATGCATTTTCATCTGTTTAAATTCACTCAATAAATCATCGAGTTTTTTATTTTCGGGAACAAAATAAGCTTCTCTCAATAAACTAACCCAATCAAAATCAGTTTTATCAATATGGGGAATTAAATCTTTTACATACAAAACACCTTCAATATGATCCAAGTTTTCATGATATACCGGGATGCGCGAAAATCCGTTTTCCAATATTTCCGAAAGCACTTCACCATAAGAAAGAGTTTTATGGAGCGCAAAAATATCCATTCGGTTTTTCATCACTTGTCGCACCTCGGTATTTCCAAAAGTTACAATCCCTTGCAGAATTTTCTTTTCCTCAACCGTTGTATCTTCTTGAGACAATTCCAAGGCTTGAGAAAGATGAGCCACATTTAAGTTTTCTTTTTTTCTTCCGTATTTTCTTTGAAAATAAACCGCTGATTTTCCGATGGGCGTGGAGATTGGCGACAAAATAATTGAGAAAATTTGAACCGGTCGCACCATTAAAGATGCAAAATACACATTGTTTCTGCCGGCATAAATTCGCGGTAAAATCTCTCCGAATAACAGTATCAAAAAGGCAATAAGTATAATTTCAAGCAAAAAGCGAATCGGAATTCCCCAAAATTCTTCAATGACATTGGAAAAAATAAAATCATTGGTTGCGAAATAGATAAATATGATAGCAATATTGACAACCAAACCAGCGGTTAATAACGTAGCCGATAAAACCTCAGGGGTTTCTCGAAGTCTTTGAACTATTTCGAGTTTTTTTTCTGTTTTTTTATTGGCTGCTTCTTCAAAATTTGACGGCGTCAAAGAGAAAAAAGCAGCATCGGCACAAGAAATCAATGCCGACAGTATTAATAGTAAAACTATGATTATTGAATTGGTTATATCTGTATTAATAACCGAAAAGAACAACAATAAACTGGGAGGTTCTGTATCCAAAATAATTCGAATTAATTAAACAATTAGAAAGGCAAATCGTCATTACCTTCCTCTATATTATGAGATCGACTGCTTGCAGGTTGTTGATTTTGTGGATTGCGATTTTCATTCATCGATTGTGAATCTTCAAAATTATTTCCCCTTCGTTCTTCATTTTTAGGAGTTAGAAAAGTAAATTCTCTGCATAATATCTCAGTTGAATAACGATCGCCGCCTTTCTCGTCCGTCCATTTTCGAGTACGAATTCGTCCTTCAATATACACTTTGTCTCCTTTTTTAAGATATTTTTTACAAATTTCGGCTGCTTTGTTATTTACAACTATACTATGCCATTCCGTATTGGAAATGCGTTCTCCTTGTTTGTTGGTATAAGTTTCGTTGGTAGCCAACGGAAACCGACCTACACAATTTTTATCGTCGAAATAGTGTATTTTCACATCATCACCGGTATGTCCAATCAGCATTACTTTATTTAGGGTACCACTCATTTATTTTCTTTATTTATGATTTTTACAAAAGTACTTTAAAAGACTAAAGATACATATTTTTAAAATTCCAAACATTCCTATTGTCAATTCGATTTATCTGATTTTTTCTGAATGCAATTGTAAAAATCTCGAAATCAATTGTGGTTGCGGCAATGCCAGCACCTCTTTATAACTAAAAAACAAGTCTATGTTTTGTGTAGCTTCTGCCATCCAAAAACGGGTATAGATATGCTGATGTGACAGCTTGTGAACAACGATTTCTGACGACAACAAATACAAATCACGAATATTAAATTGTTGTTTTATGGGAGTAAACTTTTCGTTTTCAGATAAGTTTTTAATCGACACTTTTTTATCTGTTTCAACCAACGCAAATTCCCACAACTCCTTCCAAATCCCTTTTTTTCGTTTTTGCATATAAAAATTCCCGTTCGGAGATTTTATAATCAGGTAATTAAAATAACGCTTTTGAACCGGTTTCGATTTAAGTTTAACCGGCAGTTTTGCAATTTCATCAGTTTTAGACGCATAACATTGCGATTGAAAAACACAGGTGTTGCAATCCGGATTTACCGGTTTGCACTGAATAGCTCCAAATTCCATCAAAGCCTGATTAAAAGTTCCGGGCTGAGAGGAATCCAATAATTCGGTTGCCAAGGATTTAAAGATTTTGAAACCTTGCGTTGTATTTATAGGCGTATCGATTCCAAAAATTCTCGACAATACGCGATAGACGTTTCCATCAACAACGGCGACATTTTCATCAAAACAAATACTTGAGATGGCACTTGCCGTATAATCGCCAATTCCTTTTAATTTAATCAATTCGCTGTATGAATCCGGGAAAATTCCATTTCGTTCTTGTACAATAAACTTAGCGGTATGCAAAAGATTTCGTGCTCTGGAATAATACCCCAGCCCTTGCCATAATTTCAAAACTTCTTGTTCATCAGCGTTGGCAAGATGGAAAACAGTGGGATATTTCCGGACAAAACGTTCGTAATAAGGCGTTCCTTGCTCCACTCGGGTTTGCTGCATAATTATTTCGGACAACCAGATGAGATACGGATCATTTGTTTTTCGCCACGGCAGTGTTCTTTTATTGTTCAAATACCAGAGAATGAGTTTGCTGGAAAACCCATCAGAAATAATATTCATCGATACGTATTCTTTATTCCATTAAATTTTAAAGGGTTATGCTTGTATAATATGAATTTTGTAGTACACGACAAAAAATATAATTTGATTAAAAATCAATAATACAAGCTCTTCAAAATTTTTATATAAAACTGACATTCAGCATATTAAAAGATTATTTATAACGTAATGCTTTTAAAAAAGAACACCAGCCCAACTAACGAAGATACGCAACTATTAACCGTATATCAAGCCCATTTTACGGGTTTCTCAATTTAGCCGAAATCTGTCTCATTTGTTTATCGACTCTGAGTGTCAATTTTTATAGACTTTCAGCAGGATTCGGCTATCCTATAGAATGTTATTACTTTTTAATGAATTTTTTGACGACTTTTCCATTCCCATTTTCCAAAACCAGAAAATACAAGCCCGGATTCAATGCCATAACATCAATTGCTGAAGTACTACTTTCAAGTGTGTGCTGCAATATTTTTTTGCCCTGCAAATCAAAAATGGTCGCAGTTGCAAACTGATTGCTGTTTAGATTGACATGCAAAGTTTCTTGGACTGGATTGGGATAAATTGAGATTGTAGGCGATAAATCATTTTCGGCGACACTCAAATAATTTGGATTGCTGTGGAATATAAGCCGGTTTTGTGAATAGTCCTTTATAATTAGTTTTCTCGCAGTACCATACGTAAACTCATATTCCATTGTTAAATTGAGATTGTCACTTAAAAAATCGAATGCATTTTGCTTAAAAGTTTCTATGTACGCATTACTAAAACCGGCGATTGGCTCACAAGCAGCAACAGTGTTTTCCAATATTCCACAACTAATAAAGCAAGGTCCATGAGTATTCTCATCATCCAAGTACCAACTCGTATTGAGCGCAACCATTATTTCCCCACATAAGGAAATGGTAAAAGTGCCTTCATAAATATCGGCTATAGTAAGTGCCGCTCCATAGGGTAATTCCATGGTTTGCCCTTCATAAATGACGTGGGTTAAACTCCATTGATGGTTGGGAAGTTGTTGACCCCAATAAGGGGATTCAGCCTGTCCGTTAATTTCATTTGGAGTATTTGAGAATTCGATATAGCTGTTATCTG
>CAZWVT010000086.1:0-5141 GCA_964636665.1 uncultured Flavobacteriaceae bacterium | reverse complement strand
TTCCAACTTTAATACTCCAATCGTTCCAAGCGCGTTTCCAAAATCTGCTTATTGTTTACTTTTGAAAGTAGGATATAGCCGGGCTTGGAAGGCAATAAATTCAGGTGTTCCGTTTTCCATGTAGAAGCTTCCCATTTCAGTTTGTTTAACGTAAACGTTCCTTCGTTGTAAACCACCATCCCGTGGGAGTAATCCCTTGAAAAAAGACGCACTTTTTCAGTATTGAAATAGAAAAAAGAAAGTCCGCCATCTTCATTCAGAATATTACTGAAACGGTAGTCAAAATAATTATAACTTTTAAGTATCGAGCCATACCCTCTGGATCCGCCAAATTTGATTCCTTGCAGTTTAAGTTGAGATTTGGTGGTGGGAACTTCAAAAACCTGTACCAAATTGAAATCCTCGTCAAAATCAAAGAAAACCATATCTTCCACTGAGACGCTTGAAAGAGAACCGCGGATATATTCGCCTACCACAATGGTGTGTTTTGTTTTTTTGTCATAAACATAATTGTGCGTATAAACAAACCCTTTCCTTCTTACATTTCCGCCTTCTTTGATATCGATTTTCGACTGAAAATCTGTCCAAATCCGAGTTTTCTGGTCAAGGATGTTTCCTTCCAAATCCAGAATGGCTTTAAACATGCCGGCAGTTTTTCCGGATGGAAAATCTTTATTTTTTTCATAAGAATCACCAAATACAAAAACCTTGTCATCTATGATTTGTACATCAATCAGAGAAATATTGTAGGTGTTGTCATCAAATGATAATTCTTTTGAAATTTTCCCTGTATTGTTATCGATAAAGTGAAGTGTACTCGTTATATCCTTGCTTTTTGGTTTGGGATATTTTGAATTGATGGAAATCATCAGATTGTCTTTAATGTCGCCGACAGAAATATGTTCGATGGCTTTTTTCTTTTTCGGATTGCCATAAGGATGCGCCTTATATAAAACTTGATTTGTATTGGAAACAGCAAAATACTCGCTTACCCGGCTTTTCATATTGCGCGTAATGATTCCAAATCCTTTTCCGGGAATGGGATAACTTCCGCGCACGAAAAGCTTTTTATGTGTGACAGGAAGTTGATGTCTTGGAGATATGGTGTTTGTAGCAATATCATATAAGCGATAAGAAAATTTTCTTGAATCTACGTTTCCGCTCCAATAACTTTGTGGGAAAACTTCAAAATAAATACTATTCCCGTTATAATGTACATTTCCAATTTTTACATAGGATTGATCAGTAAATTTGAATTGTGCTACCCGATTTAGATTAATATCTAAAAGATTTGCCAGATAGCTTGTTTCTTTCCTGTCCACTTTTTCGACAATTTGAAAGATGATGTAGCCATAAATCTCGTCTTTGTCAATGTCATTTATTGGAATAATTTGTGCGGAAAGTGCTGAGGTAAAAATAATTAAGGTTACAAATGCGATAATTTTTTTCATAATTGGGGGTTTGAGAATTTAATTGTTTAAAGCAAGTTCTTGAAGTTCGGAAGCTCGTAAGTTGTCTAAGATTGTCAAAAACAGATTATACTCTTCCGAATAGTTGATTACATTCACATCATCCACGTATTTTTTAAAGGTAAATGCCAGTCTCGCCTCTCGTAGTTTGTCGTAAAAAAGACGCAACATTTTTTTGTAAAACAAGGCTTCTTCCTCGTCAATTTCCCGTGAATTTTGTAGTTGAAGGATTAAATAGATTCCTCTTCCGTATTCTTCCATGCAGTAATGCGCATAGACGTTCTCAAAACGTATTTTTTCTTTGAATTTTTGAAAGCGGTCGTCTTCCTTTTTCAGCTGTTGACTTTCGGCAGCAATAATTTTTTTCAGGTTTAAAAGGCGTGCTTCCTTGTCCGGATGCGTAAGGAGTGAATCTTTATGAACTCCGAAGATGTCTCTTTTTCCGCGTTGGTAGTTGTATTTGGAAAAATCATATCCCGCCAACCATTCTTCGTTGAAAGGCATTGAAGCTGTAGAAAAATGGTCTTGAAGCATTTCCAAATCGATTTTGTAAAATTCCGAAGGAGACAGTGTGTCTAATTTTTTCAAAGCTGAAACAGCATGCTGCGGAACGGTTATGATGTTTTTGACCAGCACATATCCCATCGAATCTGCTTCCAATTCTCTTTTGCGATTTGCGTTTCGGTCTTCGTATAGAAAGTCAAGATGATGTCCCAAGCTTTTGGTGAATCTGTTGTACCTGCTTCTTCTGATTTCCCGTTTTTTGGAAACATATTCTTTTGAAGCGGTTATCTGCATCTGGGTTTCAACTCTTGTTTGAAGGTGGCTTAAGTGATAATGAGCCAATTCGTGAGCAATGATAAAACGCAGTTCGTCTTCATTTTCCAATCGGTGCAACAGGGAAAGATTGAAAATGAAATTTCCGTCGCCAAGACTAAGGGCATTGGGATCGGTATCGCGGGATAAAAATATTCGCAGCGAACTGGAATCGATATTATTTGCTTCTGCAATTTCAGTTAACAATCCGTTTAAATAATCTTCCAATTCGGAATCGATAAAAAAATAGTTGCTTTTTGTAAGCTCATTAAACATGCTGTTTCGGCTGTTGACGAAGTTTCGGATTAATTTCCGGTCGGTTACCGAAAAGGATTTGAATTCATTTTCAAGAGCTTTGGTTCCGGTTTGAAAATATTTGTATAATTCTTTCTGATTTGCATTAAGTGTATCGACGGGAATATAAATTTGAGCGTTTACTGAAAAAGCAGTAAAAGAGATAAATAGCAGTAAAAAAAACTTCATGAAACGATAATTTATCAGAAAGAGAAATTAGATTGAAGCTACGAATATAGCTTATTTTTGGAAATAATTAACGTTTTGATGTTTTTTGTAAAAACTGAACTTTTAAAAACAAGATGGTTTTTTTGCAACTTCCACCCTTAAAAGTATAGTGTTTTAAGAAAGCCTTTCAATTTCAAATTTTATTTGCTCAATTACTTCGATATTAAAAATGCGTTTTTTCTTTCCAGTACTTTTAATTGAATAAACATAAAACACTTTTCCTCCAAAATCTCTTTCAAATCTCTCGTGATTAATAGAATGCATATTTAGCCATTGATATTGGTTTAATGCTTGACCTGATAAAATGGGCTTGATTTGTAATCCAATAAATTTTTCTCCTATTTTTATTGTAAAGTCAACACTATAGGTTCTGTCCCAACTATCCGGAGCGGGTTCGATGTTGACTCCAAGGGCGCCTTCTAACTGCCCGTAAATTGTTTCAATTTCTGTGACGTATCCTTCATAAGTTCTGTTTAAAACCAAATTGTATGCATAATCTATACATTCTTCTTCTGTGATTGAAAGTAATTCTTTCTGAACTACTTCAGTTAATTTTACATATAAGGTTTGTCCTAATCCTGTAATGTATTCTCTTGTTATCCTGAGACCATTTTTCTTTTTCTGAGTTGCTGTCGAAAAATAAAAACTTTCCCATTCTTCAAAACTATTTGGGGCACAGGCTCTGATTAATTCAGAAGTTGAACCGACACTGTATGCTTTATTAAGTCCCCATCTGTTCAAGCCATAGTTTAGCAAGGTTTCTCTTTTAAATTTTAAGTTCTTTCCATCAGTACCACTAATCCATTCTTTTTCCATTGCGATAAATTTAAAATTTGACGAGTTGTTGGTTTCCTTGATTATTCCCAATTCTGTCGTTCTTGTTGTGAAAAATTATTTGGCATCAATTGTATTTAATAAATTGATAAACTTGTCCTTGTATTTAAAATCTGTTTTTGTGTCGGGTTCTGCTAATCCTTCTTTAATCAAATGTGCATTTAAAAAGGTTTTATTTTTTAAATACAAGTAACACATTAAATTATTCTGCTCATCATATTTTTGATTGTCAAATTTCATAAAAACTTTCTGACCTTTTGTCTTGTCGTATAAAAATTGCTTGGCTGAACCATTGGTGGTTTTTTTCTCTTTAATACCGATTAATCTAACTGTAAGATTATTGTTAAGCTTAATTAACGCTGGACTAATAACTTCTTTTACAGTATAGTAGTCTTCCCTTTGCCCACTTTTCTTATCAATTTTTGAACCGAATTGAAGTTTCTTCGGGTCTGTTTTCTTATCAAGATTTTGGAAATCAACGAAACGATAAGGTAGTTTTTCAAATTCTTTTTCTGCATCAATATTTATTTCGTCTTTTAAAAACTCGTAGGTTGTGCCTGCTATGTCCGCTTGGTGAATATTTAATTTTTCTTTTGCAATTTCAATAAATTCAGGATTTATTTCATATCCAATTGAATTTCGCTCTAAATTCCTGGCAGCTAGAGAAGTTGTTCCGCTTCCCATGAAAGGGTCTAAAACAGTTTCGCCTTTAAAAGCAAACATTTTTATGAGTCGCTTAGGCAATTCTTCCGGAAACATTGCAATATGTCCACTTTGTCTTGCTCCTCCAAAATTCCAATGACCTGAAAAATATTCTTTCCATTCATCGGTGGTCATTTTGGATTGCTCCTTTATTTCCTTACTGACCTTTGATTTTGAAGTGCCTAATTTTTTAAAAATTAAAATAAATTCATAATCAATAGAGAGAATCCCATTTCTCGGTGTCGGAAAACTTCCCATTAATGATGCACCACCAGTTGTATTTGTAGTGGTTTGTTTTTGCCAAATAACGGCTCCCATATAATCAAATCCGATGCTTTCACAGAATTTGATTATTTCGGTTCGGATTGGAATTACTTTATATCTACCATAATAAACAGCTCTCGCAAATTGGTCGCCAATATTTATACATAGCCTGCAACCGTTGTCAAGAACGCGATAGCATTCCTTCCAAACAAGATTGAGGTTGTTTATATAGGTTTCATAATCTTGATGATAACCTATTTGATTCTCTGTGCCATAGTCTTTCAGCTGCCAATAAGGTGGCGAAGTTACAACTAGATGAACTGATTTATCAGGGACAAGATTCATCTGGCGGCTGTCTCCGTTTATTATTTTGTGTGTCGTTTTCACTTTGATTTTCTTTAAATATATGGTGGTCTGCAAAGGTAGTCATAATATAAACTTTCTGATTGACGTTAAGAGTTATCAATGGGGGTGTAACCATTTGAGCGTTTACTGAAAAAGCAGTAAAAGAGATAAATAGCAGTAAAAAAAACT
>CAZWVT010000085.1:0-5414 GCA_964636665.1 uncultured Flavobacteriaceae bacterium | reverse complement strand
TTAAAAAATCAAGTTTTCTATCGTCAAGATTATTTAGATGAATTTGAGAAAATTTGGGAAGTTCAATCAAAGTTTCATCCTGAATTAACAGAAGAACTTAAAACCGAAATACGAGACATTATTATTTTTTATCAACGAAAATTAAAGTCACAGAAAGGTTTGATTAGTTTTTGTGAATTTGAAAGTAAAGAAATTATTGTTGACGGAAAAAAGAAAACAATTGGCTTAAGAGTGGCGCCAAAGTCTTCTCCTTTATTTCAAGAGTTTAAGATTTGGCAAAACTTAAATAATGTTTTAATTCGTAAAAAAGGAAGCAAAAAGAGAGTTGCTAAATTAGAAAATCAGACAAGCATTTTCGAAGAAGAAAAAGAAATTTTTGTACTTGACTTAGAAGCCAAACAACAGATTTTTGAAGAACTTAATCTAAAAGGTAATCTTACTGCTAGAAAAGTTATTGAGCTGTTAGGTTACAAACCTGCTGATTGGGAAATGAATTATACCCAATTGGAAGGCAACAGAACTAACCAAGCACTGTACAATGTCTATTTGAAAATATTAGAAATCGAAGGTTATGATGTCAAAGACATTTTAAAGGTTAAGTCTAATAAAGATGAAGTAGAGTTGGATGATTTGAAGGTTTATGCTTCTGAGATTAAAAATATGGTTCGAGATATTTTTAAAGTATTAGGAATTGACACTGAAATTCTTGAGTTTGATGCGGAATTAGATGGTAAAGACTTTGAAAAACAAGCATCTTACCAACTATGGCATTTGTTATATTCTTATGAAGGGGATGACTCACACAGTGGAAATGAAAAGTTATATGAGCTATTAGAAAAGAAGTTTGGTTTTAAAAGGGAACACGCAGAAATATTAGCCAATGTTGCATTGCAAGATGATTATGGTAATCTTTCGACGAAAGCCATGCGTAAAGTCTATCCTTTCATTAGAGAGAATAACTATAGTACTGCTTCGGAATTGGCAGGTTATCGACATTCTAAAAATTCCTTGACCAAAGAAGAAATTGCAAGAAGAGAATTAGACGATACGTTGGAGCTCTTGAAAAAGAATAGTTTGAGGAATCCTGTGGTGGAGAAAATTCTTAATCAAATGGTGAATGTGGTAAATGCCTTGATTGAAAAGAATAGTAAGAGAGATGAAAATGGGAAGATTGTAGAGTACTTCAAATTTGATGAAATTCGTATCGAATTGGCACGTGAATTAAAGAAAAATGCCAAAGAGCGAGAGGAAATGACCAGCGGAATTAACAAAGCGAAATTAGAAAATGACAAAATAAGAGAAAGGATTAGAAAAGATTTCCCAAATGTGCCAAACCCTACAAGAAATGATATAGTCCGATATAAATTATATCAAGAATTAGCATTTAATGGATATAAAGACTTATATACTAACACTAAGGTCGACTACCATAAATTATTTAGTAAAGAATATGATATTGACCATATTATTCCTCAAACTCGATTATTTGATGATAGCTTTTCAAATAAAGTTCTAGTGCCAAGACAGGCAAACCTTGATAAAAGTAACCAAACAGCTTTTGATTATATGTCAACTAAAGGTGAACAAGATTTTTCAACATACATTTCAAATGTTGAGGCTTTATTTAAAGAGAAAGTTATCACTAAAGCCAAATATCAAAAGTTACTTAAAAAAGCAACTGATATTGGTGACGGATTTATCGAACGTGATTTAAGGCAAAGCCAATACATTGCTAAGAAAGCAAAGGAAATGTTGTTGAAAATCACCAAATCAGTGGTTCCAACTTCAGGAAGTGTTACAGACAGATTAAGAAAGGATTGGGACTTAATAAATGTAATGAAAGAGTTAAATCTGCCGAAATATAGAGTACTTGGTTTAACAGAAATGCAGGAGCGTAAATTTGGCCAAAGAATCGAAGTGATTAAAGATTGGACCAAGCGAAACGATCATCGTCATCATGCGATGGATGCTCTGACAGTGGCATTTACTAAACATAATCATATTCAATATCTAAATTATTTGAATGCCCGACAGAATGAAAATCACAAATTGCATGGAAATATAATTGCGATTGAGAACAAGGAATTGCACAGAGATAAAGAAGGTAAATTACGATTTAATTTACCAATACCAAATTTTCGACAAGTTGCGAAGGAACACATAGAAAATGTGCTTATTTCTCATAAAGCAAAAAACAAGGTGGTTACAAAGAATAAAAACAGAATCAAAACAAAAAAAGGGGAGAAGATTAAAACAGAACTGACACCAAGAGGACAATTGCACAAGGAAACGGTGTATGGAAAATACCATTATTACAATAGTAAAGAGGAGAAAGTCAGTGCGAAATTTGATTTGGAAACGATACAAAAAGTTTCAAATCCTGTTTATAAACAAGCTTTACTTGAACGTTTGTCTGAAAATGGAAATGATCCAAAGAAAGCTTTTTCAGGAAAAAATTCACCAAGTAGAAATCCTATTTATCTAAATGGATCAAAAACGGAAGTTCTACCGGAGAAAGTGAAATTGGTATGGTTAGAAGCTGATTATTCCATTAGAAAAGATGTAACTCCTGATAATTTTAAAGATGAAAAATCCATTAACAAAGTACTGGATGAAGGCGTTAAACGAATTTTAAAAGACCGCTTAAAAGAATTTGATGGTGATGCAAAAAAAGCTTTCTCTGATATAGAGAAAAAACCAATTTGGTTGAATAAAGAAAAAGGGATTTCTATCAAGCGCGTCAGTATAAGCGGGGTGAAAAATGCTGAACCTTTACATTATAAAAAAGATCATTTTGGTAAAGAAATCCTAGATAATGAAGGTAATAAGATTCCGGTTAGTTTTGTTAGCACCAGAAATAATCATCACGTAGCAATTTATAAAGCTCCGGTTTTAGATAAAAAAGGAGCAATTGTTTTAGATGAAAATGGACAGCCAAAATATGCATTGGAAGAAAATGTAGTTTCATTTTTTGAAGCCGTTGAACGTGTGAATCAAGACTTGCCTATAATTGACAAAACACATAATCAACATTTGGGATGGGAGTTTTTATTTACTATGAAACAAAATGAAATGTTTGTCTTTCCAAATGAGCAAACAGGATTCAATCCTGCTGAAATTGATTTGTTAGATCCTAAAAACAAGAAAATTATTAGTCTTAATTTGTTTAGGGTGCAGAAGATTGCCACTAAAAACTATTTCTTTAGGCATCATTTAGAAACAACAGTTGAGACTCCAAAAGCGTTAGCAGGAATCACTTATAAGCCACAGCTTGGTTTGAATGGTGTAAATGGAATTATTAAAGTTCGTGTCGATCATCTTGGTGATATTGTATGGGTTGGGGAATATTAATAAATTATACCTATGCAAAAATATGTTTCCCAGCTACTTGAGCTTTTAAAAGTGGCTGAAGAGAATCTTCAAGCAACAAGTGACATCAAATTTTCAGAAGAATTAGAATTTTTTCGAGACTTGTTAGAATTGGAAAGGGCTATGGCAGAGGACGGCCAAACGATGGAAAGCATTTTTGGAGTACCTCAATACTATTTTCCTCCGGAGAATTGTTTGACTGACAATCAAGTTCATCAACTAAAAAAACGCATACTCAATTTGTGGCGTAAGTATAATTATGAAGCTGATTTTATTGAAAATCAGTTTACGGAGAGGCAAGAATACACCAAATTAGTCGATAGCTGGAAAACAGAAGTGCCAGTTTTCCACGGATCTAACGGTACGTGGCATCTTGAATTATATGATCAGGAAGACGATTAAACTTATTGCCCAATATTGTAAGTCAATGACATGTTGTTACATTTTATTAAAGAGAAAATGAAGAAAGTCAAAATCCTTTTAAAGAATATTATTCTGTGGAAAATGATTTGATATAAAATTATTATGCTCAAAAGAACATTACTCTTCGGCAACCCTGCCTATTTAAGCACAAAAAATGAGCAATTGGTCGTTACTTATCCTGATAAAGAACAAGAGCAACGAACAGTTCCCATTGAAGATATTGCGGTGATTGTGATGGAAAACAAACAAATTACCATCACCAACGGATTGCTTGAAAAATTAGTGCAACAAGGCGTAGCCGTCATAAACTGCAATCATCAACACATGCCCATCGGAATGTTTCTGCCCTTAAGCGGACATACCGAACAAACGGAACGTTTCAAAAATCAGGTGAATGCTTCTGTCCCCTTAAAAAAGAATTTGTGGCAGCAGACCGTAACTGCCAAGATTTTAAATCAGGCTGCGCTTTTAAATGAAAATGGCATTCCCGTCCAAAAAATGCTTCATTGGGCAAAACGCGTGACCTCCGGAGATACTCAAAATCACGAGGCGCGCGCAGCTGCCTACTATTGGCAACATTTTTTTGAGATACAGGGGTTTACCAGATATCAAAACGGGATGCCGCCAAACAATTTACTGAATTACGGATATGCGATTCTGAGAGGCGTGACGGCACGTGCTTTGGTAAGTTCCGGAATGCATCCGACTCTCGGTATTTTTCACCGAAACAAATACAATGCCTATTGTTTGGCTGACGATATCATGGAACCCTACCGACCGTTTATCGATTTAATAGTAAGAGACATAGTGGAAAGCGGCGAAACGATTCAGGAGCTCAGTCCGGCGCTCAAACAAGAACTTTTAAAAGCCATAGCCATGGATGTGATCATCGACGGAAAACGCAGTCCGCTCATGGTGGCGATGAGCCGAACGACCCATTCTTTGTATGAATGTTTTAGTGGGATTTCCAGAAAAATTTTATACCCGGTTATTGAATAGATGAGGAATTGGCGGAAGCATAAAACAGATTTTTCTGAAACCTATGGAAACCGATATGTTATGAAAACAGTATGGATAGGAACAGATTTTCAAGACTTAATCAATATCGAAGTTTGTGGATTTTAGTTTTTTTTGATTTGCCCACGGAAACTAAAAGAGATCGCAAGGTTGCTTCTCAGTTTCGAAAACATCTTTTGGATGATGGGTTTTCTATGTTTCAATTTTCTATTTATATGCGATTTTGTCCCAGTCGGGAAAATGCCGAGGTTCATATTAAACGTTTGAAAAATAACTTGCCGCGCGCCGGAAAAATCGGATTCATGCAAATTACCGACAAACAATTTGGGATGATGGAGGTGTTTCATGGAAAGAAATCCGTGGAACCCGGACAGCCCAATCAGCAATTGGAGCTCTTTTAGAAAATAAAAACTGATGTCTCAGAAACTGGAATGCGTTCTTTTAGGGCTCATTTTTTATTTCTAAATACGATGATAACTTACAACATACCAACCTTTTAAGTAGGGGTACGTTGTAAATCATCGTAAAATTAGAACTTTTGAAAGCAATTCACAACTAATCTTTCCAATCTAACTGATGAGCAACTATCGTAAAATTAGAACTTT
>CAZWVT010000084.1:0-5814 GCA_964636665.1 uncultured Flavobacteriaceae bacterium | reverse complement strand
TATATTACAGACGCAAAGCATTGCGTCTCTATACTTTGATTTCTACCTCAACACCGCTCGGCAATTCAAGCTTCATCAGTGCATCGATAGTTTTTGGAGAAGAACTGTAGATATCCAAAAGTCTTTTATATGAACTCAATTGGAATTGCTCTCTACTTTTCTTATTTACGTGTGGCGAACGCAACACAGTAAAAATCTTTTTATGTGTAGGCAAAGGAATTGGTCCTGCCACAACAGCTCCGGTACTTTTTACAGTCTTTACGATTTTCTCAGCAGATTTGTCCACTAAATTATGATCGTAAGATTTTAATTTTATTCTGATTTTTTGACTCATTGCTGAAAAATTATACGTTAGCAGTTCCTTTTGTAGCTGCGATTATACTCTCAGATATATTTGACGGAGTTTCTTCATAATGTGAAAATTCCATCGTTGAAGTTGCTCTACCTGAAGAAAGTGTTCTTAAAGTAGTTACATAACCGAACATTTCTGAAAGTGGCACATTTGCACGAATTACTTTTGAACCTGAACGATCAGTCATTTCATTTACTTGACCACGGCGACGATTTAAATCCCCGACGATATCCCCCATATTTTCTTCCGGAGTCAATACTTCAAGTTTCATAATCGGCTCAAGAATTACCGCTCCGGCCGCTTTGGCCGCAGCTCTGTATCCAATTTTTGCTGCCAACTCAAAAGACAATGCATCCGAGTCAACTGCGTGATATGAACCGTCTTTTAAAACAACTTTCATGCTATCCATTTCAAAACCTGCTAAAGGACCATTTGTCATCGCTTGCTTGAAACCTTTCTCAACAGCAGGAATAAATTCCTTTGGAACGTTTCCTCCCTTCACTTCATTGACAAACTCAAGTCCTGTTTTTCCTTCTTCAGCAGGACCTAATGTAAAGATGATATCAGCAAATTTACCACGACCTCCTGACTGTTTCTTGTAAACTTCTCGGTGGTTCGCTTCTCTGGTAAGCGCTTCTTTATATTCTACTTGAGGTTCACCTTGATTTACTTCAACTTTGAATTCGCGAAGTAAACGCTGCACAATAATATCCAAGTGCAACTCTCCCATTCCGGAAATAATAGTTTGTCCTGAAGCTTCATCAGTACGCACTTGGAAAGTAGGATCTTCTTCTGCAAGTTTTCCTAAAGCCATTCCAAGTTTATCGACATCCGCTTTTGTTTTAGGTTCCACAGCGATACCGATAACCGGATCAGGAAAATTCATACTTTCAAGGATAATCGGATGTTTTTCATCAGTTAACGTATCTCCGGTTTTAATGTCTTTAAATCCTACAGCGGCTCCAATATCTCCTGCTTCGATAAATTCGATAGGATTTTGTTTATTGGCGTGCATCTGATAGATTCTAGAGATGCGTTCTTTGTTTCCACTTCTATTATTCAACACATAAGAACCGGCATCAAGACGCCCTGAGTAAGCACGGAAAAATGCCAAACGGCCTACAAAGGGATCGGTTGCAATTTTAAATGCCAATGCAGCAAAAGGAGCATCAACACTTGGCTTTCTTATTTCTTCTTTTTCCGTATCCGGATTCACACCTACAATACCTTCTTTATCAGTAGGCGAAGGCAAATAACGACAAACACCGTCAATAAGGAATTGAACCCCTTTATTTTTAAACGAAGAACCACAGACCATAGGAATGATACTCATATCCATAACTGCGGCGCGAAGTGCCTTGTGAATTTCTTCTTCAGTAATGCTACTTTCATCTTCCATGAACTTTTCAAGCAAGTTTTCATCATAAGCAGCTACCTCTTCAATAAGATTGGCACGATACTTTTGAACTTCCTCAACCATATCCTCAGGAATATCGACCACATCAAAAGTAGAACCCATTGTTTCTTCATGCCAAACAATAGCGCGATTTTTTACCAAATCAACTATTCCTTTAAAATCTCCTTCATCACCAATTGGCAATACAATTGGCACTGCATTCGATCTTAGCATGTCTTTTATCTCTTGACAAACACCCAAGAAGTTGGCTCCTTGACGATCCATTTTATTTACGAAACCGATACGAGGAACTTTATAATTGTCAGCAAGTCTCCAGTTTGTTTCTGACTGTGGTTCTACACCATCAACAGCGCTAAACAAAAACACAAGTCCGTCTAGAACTCGCAAAGATCTGTTTACTTCCACTGTAAAGTCAACGTGACCGGGAGTATCGATAATATTAAAGTGATATTCTTTAGTTTCAGGCGTGGGTTGTGCATTTTCCAACGGAAACTTCCACTTACAAGTGGTAGCAGCCGAAGTAATTGTAATACCACGCTCTTGCTCCTGATCCATCCAGTCCATTGTTGCTGAACCTTCGTGAGTTTCACCCAATTTGTGATTTACACCCGTGTAGAAAAGGATGCGCTCTGTTGTTGTTGTTTTTCCCGCATCAATATGTGCGGCAATTCCGATATTTCTTGTATATTTTAAATCTCTAGCCATTTTTTAGAATCTGAAATGTGAGAATGCTTTATTTGCTTCTGCCATCTTATGAGTATCCATACGTTTTTTTACCGCAGCTCCTTCTTCTTTAGCAGCAGCTAAAATTTCCGCAGCCAGTCTTGCTGCCATAGATTTCTCATTGCGTTTTCTTGAATATTCAATCAACCACTTCATGGCTGTTGAAATCTTACGATCCGGACGAATCTGCATCGGAATTTGGAAGGTAGCTCCACCAACACGGCGGCTTCGCACTTCAACGTGAGGCATCACATTGGAAAGCGCCTCTTTCCAAATCTCTAAAGCAGTCTTCTCGTCGTCTTGTTTTTTTTCTTCTACGATATCAATTGCATCATAGAAAACACTGAAAGCAACACTTTTCTTTCCGTCCCACATCATATTGTTAACAAATCTTGTCACCAATTGATCATTAAATCTCGGATCCGGAAGAAGCGGTCGTTTTTTAGCCTGTCTTTTTCTCATTTGTTGTTTTGTTAAATCCCTCTATAAACTAAGATGTTTTTTTTGAGAGCTGTTTTCATTTTACTTCTTTGGGCGTTTTGCACCGTACTTGGATCTTCTTTGCGCACGACCTTGAACACCTGCTGTATCCAAAGCACCTCGCACAATATGATACCTTACTCCAGGCAAATCTTTTACCCTTCCACCCCTTACCAATACTATCGAGTGCTCTTGAAGATTATGTCCTTCGCCCGGGATGTATGCGTTTACTTCTTTTCCATTTGTCAACCTCACACGCGCAACTTTACGCATCGCTGAGTTCGGCTTTTTAGGAGTAGTAGTATAGACACGCGTACAAACACCACGACGTTGAGGGCATGAATCCAAAGCAACCGATTTACTCTTCTTGGTTATCTGGGTCCTTCCTTTACGTACTAATTGTGAAATTGTTGGCATATAAATTATCTATTGTTTACTGCTTAATAATATGACACCCTATTTTTAGGGGATGCAAATGTAAATTATTTTTTCCACAAATCAAAACCAAGTTTATTTATTTTCAATATATTTCGAAAAAATTGCACACTATTTTTTTAAATAAACAGTTATCCTTCAAAAACATTTGACATTGCCAATTAGATATATTACAATATTACTCCTATATATAGTGGGAATCCCTATCCCGAATATTTTAGCTCAAAATACCAAAATACACATTGAGACAACAGAGTCAATTTCTTCATCTTTGCAAGACTCATTAAATCTGCCGCGAGTTTTTGAAAAAGCAAATACCGATGCCGTTATTGATAGCATAAGTAACAAGTTAAATAACATCGGGTATATAGACAATGAGTTTTTGCGTCTCGAAAAATTAAATGACTCGACTTATATAAGTCATTATACGCTTGGCAAAAAAATTTCACGGATAAAATTAAATTACTCCCTCAAAGATTTTTCCGAAAAAGAAATCAAGTCAATTATATCTGATGCAACGGACTCTTCATTTACCGTATCTATAGTACATTTAGAAAATATCTTATATCAACTCGCATTAATAAAATCTAAAGAGGGAAAACCTTTTGCTCAAATTTATTTGTCTGAAATTGAAAAAGCAGAAGACGATTTATTGAAAGCATCGATAATTGTAGCGGACAATCATATTCGTTTTATTCATGATATTGTCATCAAAGGATACGAAAAATTCCCTTTACCTTATATTAAATATTACGCCGGCATCAGAAGAGGGAAAATTTTTAATCAAGAGGAAATTCTACGAAAAGACAAAAGACTCGACAACTTACCATTTGCTTCAAGCATGCAAGCACCGGAAGTTCTATTCAGAAAAGACTCCACCATTGTTTATCTATACCTACAAAAAGAAAACAACAACATTTTTGATGGAATCTTGGGATTTTCCACAGAGGAAGAAACTCAAAAATTGATATTCAACGGTTATTTGAATCTGGAACTCAACAACAATTTTAATACAGGCGAAACCTTTCTCCTTAATTATAGAGCAGACGGTAAAGAACAAATAGAATTCAATACGGAATTAAAATTGCCATTTATTTTTCAAACGCGTTTCGGTCTAAACGGCAGTCTAAGAATTTTCAAACGCGACACGAGTTATGTAACCACAGAAAATCTGGCGCAACTAACTTATAGAGTCACTCCAAATTCGGAACTGTTTTCAGGTTACAGAGGCACGGCATCCACCAATTTATTGGACGAGGCAATTACAGGAACTCCGATTGAGAATTTTAAATCCCGATTTTTCACTTTTGGGATATCGACTACCATACCCGGAGAGAATCCTCTGTTTCCGATAAAAACTGAAGCTATAATAAATTTAGGCGTAGGGAAACGAACACGAGAAAACATTAATGAATCACAATGGCGCACTACGGGATTGATAAAACATCAGTTTGACATCACGGCTTCCAATGCATTTATGGTCAAAAGCGAAACGGCTTATTTGCTAAGTGACAGTTATATCTTCAATGAACTTTTTCGTTTTGGAGGGATAAACAGCATCCGTGGATTTAATGAAAACAGCATTGATGCTTCCTTTTATTCTTATTTAAACATCGAATTAAGACACTTATTCAATCAAAATCTTTTTATTCACACCCTGACGGATTTTGCATATTTTGAAAACCCGATTTTTGAAATAGAAAACAATCTTTACAGTCTTGGTTTCGGGTTCGGAATGAACTCAAAATCAGGACTATTTCGTTTTATCATAGCCAATGGAACAGTACCGGGAGAAAAGTTTGATTTCTCCAATTCCAAAATCCATTTGAGTATCAGTTCACGTTTTTAACACGAAATAGTTACGGAAGCTATCGAATACTCATTAAAATTTACAGATAAATACTTGTACGGTTAACTTTTTATTATGATTTTTGCGATTGGCTAATTCAAATAATTAAAAAATGAGAACAAAGTTTAGTGGATTTTTAACGCTACTCTTGGCGTTAGTTGTGCAGATAACATTTGCACAACAAAAAACTATCACAGGAACGGTAATTGACGATACAGGAATGCCGTTACCTGGAGCAAATGTTATAATCAAGGGAACACAAACTGGTACACAGTCAGATTTTGACGGTAATTACTCAATTTCTGCCAGCGTAGGTCAAGTACTTGTATTCAGCTATGTTGGTTTTGAAACACAAGAAGTTACTGTTGGCGCTGCCAATACGATTGATCTTACCCTCAGTCCGGGAACTGCTTTAGATCAAGTTGTAGTTCGAGGATATTCCAGATCTAATCAAACAATAGCAACCTCTGCTGTAGTTTCAATATCTGCAGAAGAGTTGAATCAAATGGCGCCTACTACCAGTATAGACAATATGCTTCAAGGGAAAGCTGCCGGGGT
>CAZWVT010000083.1:0-5971 GCA_964636665.1 uncultured Flavobacteriaceae bacterium | reverse complement strand
ACCATTCACCATTAACCATTAACCTTTAACCATTAATCTGTTAGTCTTACGTCCTACGTCCACAAGTCTTATATCATTGAAGAAAAACGTTTTGGACATTATTGATTTAATTGATGTAGTTTCAGTTGAATCCGTTTTCTTTCGATATCGACATCCAGTACCTTAACTACAATTTGTTGATGTAAATGCACGTGTTCGTTTACATCTTTTACAAATGAATCGGAAAGGTTCGAAATGTGGATTAAACCGCTTTCCTTGATGCCGATATCTACAAAACAACCGAAATTCGTGATGTTGTTGACGATGCCGGGAAGCAATTGCCCTTCTTTTAAATCGCGAATGGTTTTGATGTGCTGATTGAATGTAAAAACCTTTGCTTCCTCGCGAATGTCTAACCCGGGTTTTTCAAGTTCTTTGACAATGTCGGTAAGCGTAGGAAGTCCGATGGAATCTGTGAGGTATTTTTCCATAGCGATTTTGTGGATGAGCTTTTCATTTCCGATTAATTCAGAAACAGAAACTTTTAAGTCGGAAGCGATTTTTTCAACTATTTCATAGCTCTCCGGATGTACTGCCGAATTATCCAACGGATTTTCCCCGTCCTTAATTCGTAAAAACCCGGCGGCTTGTTCATAAGCTTTTTTACCCAATTGCGGAACTTCCAATAATTGTTTTCGGGAATTGAAAGAACCATTGTTTTCTCGATGAGCTACGATGTTTTCTGCCAATTTTAATCCGATTCCGGAAACGTAACTCAGCAGAGGAACACTGGCGGTATTCAGATTTACACCAACTTTATTTACAGCGTTTACAACTACGGCATCCAAAGATTTTTTGAGTTTGCCTTGATCGACATCGTGCTGATATTGACCCACTCCGATGGATTTCGGATCGATTTTGACCAATTCTGCCAACGGATCTTGCAATCTTCTGCCAATTGAAACTGCACCGCGAACGGTTACATCGTAATTCGGAAATTCTTCACGTGCTATTTTTGAAGCAGAATATACAGAAGCGCCGGCTTCATTGACGATAAATACTTGAATCGGATTCTTGAAGTGAATGCGTTTTATGAGTTGCTCCGTTTCCCGAGAAGCCGTTCCATTCCCAATGGCAATGGCTTCAATCTGATAAGCATCTGCTAAGGAACTTATTTTTTTCATCGCTCCGCGACTGTCATTTTTTGGAGGATGGGGAAAAATGGTTTCATTGTATAATAAATTTCCTTGTGCGTCCAAACAAACTAATTTGCAACCCGTTCGGAATCCGGGGTCGATGGCTAACACTCTTTTTTCTCCTAAAGGCGAACCCAATAAAAGTTGGTTTAAGTTTTTGGCAAAAACCCCGATTGCAGTTTCTTCTGCTTTTTCTTTTGCAACGGAAAGCGCTTCATTGGATAATGACGGAAATAACAATCGGGTAAAACTATCTTTAATTGCAGCTTTTATTTGTCCTGCTGCAGCGTCATCGGATTTTAATGTGTTCTTTTCAATTGTTTCGATGGCTTTTTCATTGTCTATTTCAATCTTCAATCGGATAAAATCTTCTTTTTCGGCCCGAAGAATTGCTAACAATCGGTGAGAAGGAATGCGCTGCAAGGGTTCGTTCCAATCAAAATAATCACGGAATTTTTGAGCGTCCTCATTTTCTTGATTTTTGCTGATTGCCTTGGTCGCAACAGCTCCGTAACGTTGAATTTGCCTTCTGAGCAGAGTGCGGATGTCGCTGCGTTCGTTAATCCATTCTGCAATAATGTGACCTGCGCCTTCTAAAGCATCATCTTCTGAAACATTGTCATTTGCAAAGCGTTTCGCCAAAACAGTCAATTCCGAAGATGAAAAAGTTTTGTTTTGTGCCATCAGGATTTTCGCCAACGGTTCCAATCCTTTTTCGCGCGCTGTATGGGCTTTGGTTTTTCGCGATTTTTTGAAAGGAAGATATAAGTCTTCGAGTGTAATTAAATCGGAGGCATTCAATATTTTATCCCGAAGAGTTTCTGTCAAAGCATTTTGGTCCTCTATCGCTTTGAGAATGGTTTGTTTGCGACTTTGAAGGGTTTCAAACTGCTCTTTCAGCTTGATGATTTCGCCCAATTGAACTTCGTCTAAATTGCCCGTCATTTCTTTTCGATAACGGGCAATAAACGGCAATGTAGCTCCATCAGCCAAAAGATTGAGCGTATTTTGAATTCCCTTTATCGGAAATTCTGTGGATGAACTGATATAATGCGAAACCGGATTCAAAATAAAAAACAGAAGGTAAAAGATTAGCTTATCGTTGCACCATTTTCGATGGTGATTTTATCGTTGTCGGGATTGATGAAAACCAATTTTCCGTCACTGTTTTCAGACATTAAAATCATTCCTTGACTTTCCACACCGCGAAGTTTTCGAGGCGCCAAGTTTACCAATACAGTCACTTGTTTTCCGATAATTTCTTCGGGCGAAAAATGTTCTGCGATTCCCGAAACAATGGTTCGCGTATCGATTCCGGTATCCACCTTTAAGATAAGGAGCTTGTCGGCTTTCGGCATCTTTTCAGCTTCGAGTATGGTTCCGACGCGCATATCCATTTTTATAAAATCATCGTATTGAATGGTTTCTTTTTGGCTTTCTATTTTTTTAGAAGCAGTTTGAGTTTCCATATTGGTCGTTTTTGTTTTATTTAGTTTGTCTAATTGATATTGAATTTGTTCGTCTTCGATTTTTGAAAATAACAAAGTTGCTTTCCCGATTTGATGGCCGACCGGAATTAATTCAGAAGTTTCGGAAATGGTATTCCAATCGATATTTTGCTCGGCTATAGTGAGCATTTGTTTTAATTTTTTTGAAGTAAACGGTAGAAAAGGTTCGCTCAAAACGGCCAAAGCAGTTGCGATTTGCAAAGCGATATGCATCACCGTCTGCGTCCGATTTTCATCAGTTTTAATGGTTTTCCACGGTTCTTCGTCTGCCAAATATTTATTTCCCAATCTCGCCAAATTCATCAGCTCTCCTTGCGCCTCGCGAAAACGATAGCGTTCCAGTGAATTTGAAATTTTAGTTGGAAATTCTTGCATCGCGGTTAAAGTTTGCTTGTCAATCTCCGTCAAATCAAAAATTTTGGGAACAGTTCCTTGGTAATATTTGTCGGTCAATACCATTACCCGATTTATGAAATTACCGAAAATAGCCACGAGTTCGTTGTTGTTTCGGGCTTGAAAATCAGCCCAAGTAAAGTCGTTGTCTTTGGTTTCCGGAGCGTTTGCAGTAAGCACATAACGAAGCACATCTTGTTGGTCGGGAAATTCTTCCAAATATTCGTGAAGCCAAACAGCCCAGTTTTTACTGGTGGAAAGTTTGTTTCCTTCCAAATTTAAAAATTCGTTTGCAGGAACATTTTGCGGAAGGATATAACTGCCTTCAGCGGAAAGCATCGCCGGGAAAATAATACAGTGAAAAACAATGTTGTCTTTCCCGATAAAGAAAAGCATTTTTGTTTCCTCGTCTTTCCAATAAGCTTCCCAATTTTTTCCTTCGCGTTTTGCCCATTCTTTGGTAGAAGATATATAACCGATGGGAGCATCAAACCAAACATAAAGCACTTTGCCTTCGGCGTTTTTTACCGGAACGGGAATTCCCCAATCCAAATCTCTTGTAACTGCTCGTGGTTTTAATCCCTCTTCAATCCAGCTTTTACATTGTCCGTAAACATTCGGTTTCCAGTCTTTTTTATGATTTACGAGAATCCAATCTTTTAAAAAATCTTCGTATTCGTTTAAAGGTAAAAACCAGTGTTTTGTTTCTTTTAAAATCGGTTTATTTCCGGAAATCGCACTTTTTGGGTCTATTAAATCCGTGGCGTTTAAACTTGTTCCACATTTTTCACATTGGTCGCCGTAAGCTTCTTCATAAGCACATTTCGGACAAGTTCCGAGGACATAGCGATCGGCTAAAAATTGGTTGGCTTCTTCATCGTAAAGTTGCTCGGTAACTTCTTCTATAAACTTCCCTTTGTCATAAAGCGTTTTAAAAAAATCGGAAGCCGTCTGATGATGAATTTCCGATGAAGTCCGGGAATAATTGTCAAATGAAATTCCAAAAGCCTCGAAACTTTCCTTAATCATCTGATGGTATTTGTCTGCGATTTCCTGAGGAGAAACGCCTTCCTTTTTTGCTTTAAGCGTAATTGCCACCCCGTGCTCATCACTTCCGCAAATGAAAGCAACGTCTTTTCCTTGAAGGCGTTGGTAACGTGCATAAATATCGGAGGGAACATAAACGCCGGCAAGATGCCCGATGTGAATCGGACCGTTGGTATAAGGCAGCGCTGCAGTGATTGTGTATCGTTTTGGAATTGTAATCATAGGAAACCAATGTTTTGTGAAAAAATCTAATTGGCAAAGGTACATTTTTCAATTATTTATAAACCGACCGACCTCGGATTCGTTCCTGTTTTTATAAGAAAATTAAGAAGCAAGAAAGAATTTGATGAAATTTAAATAACAGTTCGAGATAAGTTTCAGCGATGAATTTTTATATTTAATCGATTATCGATTGTATGCTATGCATCTAAAAAGGTATTTTTGAATATCTTTAAATTAAAAAACGAATATTTGAATGAAAACTCCCGATTATTTAAAGCATGGCGATACTATAGGATTTCTTTCTACTGCCCGTAAGGCGTCAAAAGAAGAATTGGCACCTGTTGTTAAATTTGTTGAAGAGCTGGGGCTTCGGGTAAAGCTCGGTAAAACCATCGGTGCGGAACATCATCAGTTTGCCGGAGATGATGCGCTGCGGATTTCGGATATGCAGAATATGTTGGACAATCCTGAAATAAAAGCAATTTGGTGCGTCCGAGGGGGATATGGAACGGTAAGAATTATAGATGCTCTCGATTTTACAAAATTCATTGAACACCCAAAATGGGTTGTCGGATACAGTGATATGACGATTTTACATGCCCAAATAAATAAGTTGGGAATTAAAAGCCTTCATGCTCCCATTGCGGCGACCGTTATGAAAAACACTCAGGAATCCATCGATTCTATTCAAACCGTATTGATGGGAAATCCGTATGCAATCAAAGAAGAAAGCAATAATAAATTAAACCGATTCGGAACCGCAGAAGGAGAATTGACAGGAGGAAATCTTTCTATTTTATATTCCCTCTGTGGAAGTTCATCGTGCATCAATACTCAGGGAAAAATTTTGTTTTTGGAAGATTTGGATGAATATCTGTACCACATAGACCGAATGATGATGAATTTAAAACGAAACGGTCTTCTGGATAATTTGGCAGGATTGGTAGTGGGAGGTTTGACCGACATGAACGACAATGAAGTTCCGTTTGGAAAACAAGCGGAAGAAATAATTTATGATGCTGTAAAAGAATTTGATTATCCGGTGTGTTTTGATTTTCCCGCCGGACACATTGAAGATAACAGAGCCTTGATTATGGGAAATCAGGTTCGGTTGACAGTTTCTGAAGGTCGTGTTGCCTTGGAATTTTTGAATGAATAAAAACTATGGCAAGTCACAACGAATTAGGCAAATTAGGTGAAGATATGGCCGTGGCGCATTTACAGACTCAGGGTTATAAAATTTTAACGCGTAATTTCAGGTTTGACAAAGCTGAAATCGACATCATCGCCCAACGTGAAGAAGACACCGTCGTGATGGTGGAAGTGAAAACCAGAAACAGCAATTTCTTTGGCGATCCTCAGAGTTTTGTAACTCCTCGAAAAATAAAATCTCTGGTAAAAGCAGCCAATGAATATGTGATAAGAAATGAAATCGATGCAGAAGTGCGATTCGATATCATAGCCATCTTAAAAAACAAAAAAGAAGAACGCATAGAACATTTTGAAAACGCCTTTTATCACTTTTGAATTAGCTGTTCAAATGCTTCGCAATCTCTTCGCTCAATGGGGATACGGCCGATTCAAACACCTCAATCAGATTCCCGGTTTCGTCAATCAAGTATTTTT
>CAZWVT010000082.1:0-6107 GCA_964636665.1 uncultured Flavobacteriaceae bacterium | reverse complement strand
CTGACAATCGCGTATATTCAAAAGTGGAAATTGAGGTGATTGCCGGATTGTCTCCGTAACGGCTACGAAGGTGGTAAATGCCTATTTCGTTTTTCTTTTGTCGATAATCCAGATAATCCAAATAGCGATAAAATTGTTTTTCCTCCCTTGGATGCGGCTCATAAAATGATTGGTAGTAATATGCGGAATCAAATTGTTTTAATTTTTCAAAAGCCAATCCTTTAGCATATTTTAAAGATTTGTTATTCCCATCATATTTTAGTGCATTATTCAACCTTTCAAGTGCTTCTTCAGATTTGTTTTGCTGAATAAGAAACAAGCTGTAGCTTTCAATAGTTTCTGTATTTATATTTATCAAATCGGGATGATATGGATTTTCTGCCAAACCGTTTTCAATTAAGGATTGAATTTCTTCCTGAGATGCGCCTTGCTTGTTTTTGAGTTCAATGACTTTTACCAAGAAAAACAAATCGTCCGGATATGCTTTCATTCCGCGTTCTGCATAAGTTAGCGCATTTCTATTATTCAATAAAACAGAAAGATTTATGCCGTATCGCAGAGCCAAATTGTTGGTAGGATTTTCGTTTAACCATCTTTCAGTATAGCGGTATGCTTCAGGATATTGATAATTTTCCATTGCTTCTTTTACAATAGAAGTCATCATATCATCATATCCTGAAAGATACCATTGACGTTTTTCGGGTTCTAAATTTTCCAATAAACGTTCATAAGCCAAGAGTGCTTGATGGTAACTTTTTTGTTTAAAGTATAAATCTGACTTTTTTAGATGTAATTCAGGATTGTCCGGGTCATCAGATAACATCTCGTTTAGAACATTCAGCGCATCTGTATAGGCTTGAATTTGGATGTATGAATTCAATAGAGAATTTTGTGCTGTTTTTTTCAATTCTTCATCTCCGTGATAGAGAACTTCATACCACAAGGGAATGGCTTCTCTGTAATTATGTTCAAACATTTTGTTTTTAGCTTCATCCATAATAACCAGAGTGTAAGCCTCAAGGATATCATTATCGTTTGGATAAAGGGTTTTCAGATGTTTTATCAATCTGTCACTTGCTGATTTATTTGGAGCAAGCTGATAAATTCGCAATTCTTTAAGGTATAAATCTTTGGAATGCCCTCTGACATTTCTGTGTCTATTCAATATATATAAAGCTTGTTCATAATCCTGATGAGCGATGTTGTGAGCAAAAAGAATATCAAAAGCTTCTACATTCCCCGGATTTCTGTCAAAAATCTGTCCGTAATAATAATACGGCTGATATGATTTAGACTGTCTTGCTGCTTCCGTTAAGTAATAATTATAATCGGTGTTGAGATTATAACTATTTAAAAAGGGCAATAAAAGGTCATATCTGCCGGTTTCGGCAAGGATTCCTGCTTTTTTTCTGACGAGTTCGTCATTGTCAGGATATCTGTACAATCCTTGTTCAACCGTAGCAAGTGCCTGTTGTAAGTTTTGATTTTTTAAAAAGGAGTTTGAAAGGTTTAAATAGATACTTACATCGTCCGGATTTTCTCGTAATAAAGTTTTTTGCAATTCAATGGCTTCTTCATAATTTCCGCTTTTGTACTTTTCGTTGGCTTCTAACTCTAATTCATAAAAATAATCTGTTCTAATGATTTCGTCTTGCGGATAAATATGGTAGATTCTTCTTCGCAGCCGATTTGCTTCAATTCTATTTCCTTGAAGTTGGTACAACTCAATTTTTTTTCTCCACAGTCCTCTCCAATAAGGATTTACTTCTAATAATTCGTTGACATAGCATATTGCGCTTGAGTATCGCCCTGCTTCGGTTTCGACATTTACTAAAATATGTTTGGCCTCTACATTTCGATGAAAAATATTGAGCGCTTTTAAAAGATGGTATCGGGCTCTGTCCAGATTTCCTATATGATGATAGTATTTTCCGGCTAAGGTATGTATGTCGGAATCGTTGGGATATTCTTTTACTCCTGAGTCAATAAAAGGTTTGGCTTCCTCCCAACGTTCATTTTTAAATTCTTCCTGAATTCGGGAAATGTAGTCTTCGCTGCTGTTTAGCTGCACATCTGATTGTGCAAAAGCAAAAGAAAAACTAAAAAATAATACCGCAAAAAGAAAGAATGTTCGGTTTTTACAAAAGAATCGAAGCATTATGTGTCGATTAGAATTCATACATAAGTGTTAAGCGGTTGATTTTGTAAATCCTTGACGAGTCATTTCACCCCAGCTGAAATTTTTACGGGTAAAGAATTGCCAATAACCCCGCAAACTGAAAATTATAATAAGCGGATGATAAACAAAGGCTTCAATAGATGAAAAGAAAATCAGTTTTAAATATTCCCTGTATGTTTGGTAATGTTTTCGGATTGTTAAATCAAATGAGATAGTTACAATCGAAAAAGTAACACCAATCATATAAACAAGGAAAATCATCAACCAGAAGGTTTCAAAATTAATTTGATTTGTTAAAAACAGAAAAATAAGAAAAATAGCTCCGGTAAGTTCAATTAATGGTGCAAAGAATTCAAAAATGAGGGCATAAGGAAGAATAAACATTCCCAACCTGCCGTATCTTGGATTTAGCATGACTCTTCGATGTACTACCAACGCTTGGAAAAGTCCGCGTCCCCATCGTGAACGTTGTCTTTGCAAAATTTTTATATTTGGCGGTCCTTCGGTCCAGCAACAAGTTTCGGCAACGTGGAGCATTCGGTATTTCTTCTTGTTCTCACGCATATATTTTGCAATTCGAATGGTCATGTCCATATCTTCAGCGTGTGACAACGGGTCGTAACCACCGACGCGAATAATTGTATCTGTATGAAAAAGTCCGAAACCACCGGATATATTTGGGATGAGATTAAAAAGCGACCAACCCATTTTGGCAACCAAATAGGAGCGGAGGTATTCTGTTTCTTGGAAAAGCGGAATTAATTGTCGGGGAGGTTTGACGCGTATCATCTCTCCATTTTTGATTTCACAAGCATTTACCATTCGCATAGTTCCACCTACAGCCACAACCTGAGTTTTGGAATTCAAAATAGGAAGCATCACACGGAGAAGCGAACGTTTGGAAAGAATACAATCTACATCAGTATTGATAAAGTAGTCGTATTTTGCCATATTGATACCGGCATTGATTGCATCGGCTTTGGTTCCGCCGTTTACTTTATCTAAAACAGTTAACCGGCTATATTCAGGATTTTTAGACTTGAAAATTTTTCTTACAGGTTGACAGTGAAGTTTTTGAATATATGGATAATCAATTTCTTTTAATTCAAATTTATCAATAAGTAATTCTAATGTTTTGTCTCGGCTACCGTCGTTTATTACAATGATTTCAAAATTTGGATACTCTAAATTCAAAAAAGATTTGACATTATCAATAATAATAACTTCTTCGTTAAATGCAGGGGCAATAACAGAAATACCCGGAGCTACAAGTTTGGAGTTGAGCAATTCATTTTCTTCCTTTTCAGTATATTTAAGTCGAGAGTGTAGGTTGTTGAAGTATGAAAATACGGTTAATAAAATATAAAATGAAACTATAAAAAACGTATAAAAGAAGATTACATACTGGAAAATATAAGTAACATATTCCATTTAGAGTTATATGATTTAAGGTGGGTAAATGTGTAAATATTTATGAATATTGGTTTTCTACATAAGAAAAAGCCTTTCGATTGAATTCATTTTCATTCTTTTTCTGTAGTCGTCTGAAAACAGAGTCTTCGGATTTATCCTTTTCAATAGCATAAATATTTTGAATAATCTTCACTAATATTTCTTTATTATTTGTTTCTGAGTAAATTTTCTCTAAAAACGCCAATGCTTCAGATCCTCCCAAACGTCCCAATCCATCAATAATCTCTTCTTGAATGTTTTGTTTTGTATAGTTATAATCGTGAATAAAAATTGGTATTGCTTCTCTAAAATTAAGTAAGCTTAAAGTTTTAATAATTTGAGCTTTGACAGCGGCGTTTTTTGTGGTTTTATAAATGTCCAATAGAGGTTCCAAATCTTCGGAAATTCCAAGTAATTGGATTTCATTAATCAGAAAAATCCGATAATCGTCATTGCCTGTACTTAAAGCCGTGCGTAACAGGTGTGGCAATACTTCGGTGGGACGATGTGATTTTAGTGAATTATGAATACGAAGTTTGTCTAATTCCGTAAAATTTGTATCAATATCTTCGGTTAAAAATTTAAAGGCATCGTGAGAATCAAATTTTGCGAATACGGAGCGCGCATAGTTTCCAATATTTTTTCTTTCGCTAGTAGCTTTTTTAGAGATAACCGAAGCTGCAACAAAAGGCGATAAATTATCTAACATACGAATGCTTTTCCAACGTCTTGAAGCTGCACCGGAGTCAATTTCATTTTCCCAATATTCAGGAATACGTAGTGCGTGTAACACTGTTCCTACATTTGTATGATTGCTTTCGGAAGTGTCAATCTTATCAACGATATATTCTGAGATATGAACTTTCATCCAGTCTTGAATGGGAGGTTTTATTGAAAGGGTTTCAAGTATTTCTGATTCAGAATAATTGCGTGAGCTGCTTATGATTTCGTTAATCTGCTTTTTGTAACGCTTTATTTTCTTTGACCGTCGATTTTCTCGTTTATTTATAAATGCGACCACTCCAATATTTATCCAAGAAATAAGGTATAATAATCCCATCAAAACAATAAGTAACACAGCAATTCTCACTACTAAAGGGAAGCCGGCATAAGTAGCAGAAAGATATTGGTAATAATACGTAATAGTATCCATTTTTTGTGCTGAATTTTATGATTTGTCGTGCAAATATAATCAAACCACAAGATAAAATGTTACATATTAAGAAATGAATAGGCAGCTTATCTTACACTATAACGTAAGATGATGAATACAGTATCTATTTTGCGTAAAATGATGAACAGTAAGGGATGCAGCGCATAATAAATAGCTTCTTATTAAAGAAAATGAAACAATAAGATATTTAAATAATGCAACAAAGAATTTTTTTTAAACTTAAATTAACAGTAAAAAAGCCATTTTGCTCAAAAGTAATATCAATAATTAATAACTTATGACACACTATGTTGTGAACAAAACAATAAAAATCTCTTAAAAGCGATACTTATTTAAAAAATAGACAGTAAATAATAATTGTTGACAAAATTACAAGCGTCTGTCTGCTTCTCGGCGTTTTTCATATTTGATGTCGCTCAACATGGAGGCTTTAATTCCGATAAAGAAATACCATGAAGTATTGATGCTCCCAACAGGAGTCCAGTTAAAGGACATTTGCCAACTTTCCAAATCTCTAAAAAATCTAAATTGAGTTAAAGTCACTCCTTTATTTTTAAAATCATAACCGGTGGAAACACCTACAGACCATCTTGGAGCAAGTTCAAGATTGGTACTCAGCATTAAAGAGTGCGAGCTGATTTCATTTTGTCGCTGTGTGTTGTTGTAAGTAATTGTGTAAGCTAACCTGAGATCCCAAGGAATATTAAAATTATACCAGTCGGGGTTTCTTTTTTCTTCCCTTTCTGCACGCCGTCGGGAAACGTTTTGATCGTAAATACTTGGTGCTTCACCAAAAAGATCGTCCGGACGACCTCCATTTCTAAAGGTTTCATCTTGCAAATCGGAATGTTGTGGACGCGTTTCAAAATCTCGACTTGAGAAAGAATAATTAATACTGATATTGGCATTGGTTAACCTGAAAAGACTTCCTCCTTGATTGAAATTAAAAACGTCAATTTTACGATTTTGATTATCTAAAGCATAAGGATCCAAAGCACCCGAAAAATTAAAATCCAATTTCTCAACCACCGGAATGCTTCCTGAAAACTGAACCGGACTCCATTGAAGTGAATCTCCTGCAAGATTGTAGGCTGTGCTAAAATTAAGATTGTTCAAAAGAATTATTTTCTTGGGTTCTGTAGCCATAGTATCCCTTGTGTGAACTTTGGCTTCGAGCGTATTGCTTAATCCAATACCGATATTGCTGGAATATACTTTATTCGGAGCTCCGTACAACGTATTTTCAAATCGTGACCATTCATACAACTCGCCTGCTGCTTCATCGGCTGTTTGAGGTATTCT
>CAZWVT010000081.1:0-6153 GCA_964636665.1 uncultured Flavobacteriaceae bacterium | reverse complement strand
ACTCAAATACAAAACACTCGGCACCGGTCGCGGGGCGTTCCATTTTTTTGGTCGCCATCCGTCCCAACTTCCCATTTGACGCAAACCTCCTTGACCGACTTTTAAATGAATTCGTTTTGCATAAGGATTTGAAATGTTTTTATAACCGGCCAAATACGCTCTTAAACCATATTCTCCATCGCCCATACGCTGTTTTTCAAATTGTCTGTCAAACAATCCAATTTTCCTGAAAATATCTTTTTTCAACAATACATTTCCTGTATCCAACTGTTCGCTCCATCTAAAATAGCTGTAATGTACGGGCACTTCTGCGCCAACAGTACTGATGGAAACACCGCTCGACAAATCGGCATTAAAGAAATCCAAGGTTTTTAAATGGTGTTCAATCCAGTCGTTTTCAACCAAAGAATCATCATCGTAAAGCAAAATATATTCCCCCGTAGCTGACTTTATCGCTTCATTTCGGGCTTTCCAAAGTGCTTTTTCTTCTTGATACCAATATTTTAAATCCAGATTCCAGCCTTGGTAAAATTCGTCCCTAAAATCATCGGTTTGATCCACTACGATGACCTCAAAATTTTTATACGTCTGATTTTCCAAATCTTTAAAAACGTCTTTGAGATATTCATACCGATTCAAAGTGGGAATCACTACGGAAACCAACGGATTTTCTTTTATTAAATTGCTTTCAAAGGATTCGTAATCAGAATATTGAATATAATCTTTAGAAAAATCCTCGCGCTTCACCTTTTTGGATTTTAAATATCCCGAAAATTCGCGAAACGGATTTTTAAGGGTCAACAAGCGGAAAGCCAAAACATAAATGCTCCAAACTTTGTGGTAATTTTTGCGAATAAAACGATATTCGTCCGCAATGGGCAATTTTACTTTTTCCCAAACATAAATTCCTTCCTTGGGTTTTTCAGAAATAAAACCCAACTGAAATGCACGCCAAGCCAAATCTCTGTACTGTGCTTCTTTGCTTTTATATCCGGTGTCTATTTCAATCGCATGACCGCTTTTTCTTAAAATCTCTTCCGTAGGAAAATAGGCGTAATCTACTTTTGGTCTTAGATTAAAATACCACGTGGGACGAAGATATTTCAGAAAATTAAAAATCATAGTGTCGGTTAGTAGAAGCGTGGCGAAATTAGTGTAAAAGTTAAGGAAAACCAAAATGAATTGCAATAAATAAATATTCTTCAATTAAAATAAAAAAAGCTCCCGTCACCAAGAGCTTTCTTAAAATTAAAAAAGATAAAACTTTGCTATTCAAAGCTTTCCAAAGTTTTAATGATGATAGAAATGCATTCCTCAAGCTGTTCTTCATTCATGACCAAAGGCGGTGCAAAACGAATGATATTCCCGTGAGTGGGTTTTGCCAACAAACCGTTGTCTCTAAGTGCCAAGCAAATATTCCACGCCGTATCACTTTCGGAAGAATCATTGATTACGATGGCGTTTAACAGTCCTTTTCCGCGTACGAGTTTGACGATATTGCTCTTTTCAATATAATCATTGAGTTTTTCCCGAAAAATAGTTCCTAATTTATCGGCATTTTCTGCAAGATTTTCTTCTTCAACGACTTCCAATGCAGCGATTCCAACGGCTGCTGCAATCGGATTTCCCCCAAACGTTGAACCGTGAGAACCGGGCGTAATGACTTCCATAATTTCATTGTCTGAAAGCACAGCCGAAACCGGATAAGCGCCGCCACTCAAGGCTTTTCCTAAAATTAAAATATCCGGTTTTACATCTTCATGCTGACAAGCCAAAAGTTTTCCGGTACGCGCAATTCCCGTTTGGATTTCATCGGCAATAAAAAGTACGTTATATTGTTCGCACAATGCTTTGGCAGCTTTTAAATATCCGTCTGACGGCACATAAACTCCGGCTTCTCCCTGAATGGGTTCCACAAGAAAACCTACCACATTTTTGTTGTTTTTTAGGGTTTCTTCAAGAGCATCGAGATTGTCGTATTCAACTTTGATAAATCCTTTGGTGTAAGGTCCGAAATTTTTTCTTGCTTCCGGATCGTTGCTAAATGAAATGATGGTCGTTGTCCGACCGTGGAAATTATTTTCACAAACGATGATTTCCGCATTGTTTTCATCGATTCCTTTTTTCTCATATCCCCAACGACGGCTTATTTTTAAAGCAGTTTCTACAGCTTCGGCTCCGGTATTCATCGGCAGCAATTTGTCGAATCCAAAATATTTGCAAGCATATTCCTCAAATTTCCCAAGCATATCGTTGTAAAATGCGCGTGAA
The DNA here is from genome assembly GCA_964636665.1 of uncultured Flavobacteriaceae bacterium. Lineage (GTDB taxonomy): Bacteria > Bacteroidota > Bacteroidia > Flavobacteriales > Flavobacteriaceae > JAAYLC01. Next base: position 3,882 of record CAZWVT010000081.1, on the reverse strand, counting down.
GTCAGCGTTAATGTTTGCGATTGCCGCGTCATGGCATCAATAATCTTAGAATGACAATGCCCTTGATTTACAGCAGAATAAGCCGAAAGAAAATCAAAATAACGTTTCCCCTCAACATCCCAAACATAGACACCTTCACCGCGATTCAATACAACCGGCAAAGGTTCGTAATTGTGTGCTCCGTATTTTTTCTCTCTGGCAATGGCTTCTTCCGAAGAAATTTTTTCAATTTGTGACATAGATTTCTATAAAATTATATTTCTGAATTTTGTTTTTTCTGAAAAGTTTTCCGCCCGCAAATTACTAAATATCGTTGTCTTTTTATCTTAATCCGCTATTAAACCTAACAAATATTCTATTTTTGCGACTATGAAAAAGAAGAAACAAAGAATCGTTTTTGAAGATCTCCAAGTTACCGATGCTGCCGCTAAGGGAAAAGCTGTGGCAAAATCTCCGGATGGCCGCGTGGTGTTTATAGAAAATGCCGTTCCCGGCGATGTGGCAACCGTTCAAATTTTCAAAAAGAAAAAAGGATTTTATGAAGGTCGAGCTATATCTTTTTCTAATCTTTCCAGCAAACGAATAACGCCTGTTTGTCCTTATTTCGGAGTTTGCGGCGGATGCAAATGGCAAGATATGGGATATGAATTCCAATTGGAATACAAACAACGCGAAGTTGAACAGAATCTAAAACGTATCGGAAAAATCGAACTTCCCGAAACGCTGCCGATTGTCGGTTCGGAGAAAATCTATTTTTATCGGAATAAAATGGAATTTTCATTTAGCGACAACAAATGGCTCACGCTGGAACAAATTAACAGCAAGGAAACGATTCACAATAAAAATGCATTGGGTTTCCACGTTCCGAAAATGTGGGATAAAATCATCGATATCAAAGAATGTTATTTGCAAGAAGACCCGAGCAATGCCATTCGGAATTTTGTAAAAGAAATCGCCGAAAAACTTAAGCTTCCGTTTTTTAATCTTCGTGAACAATCGGGATTGCTGCGTACGATGATGATTCGTATTACTTCTACCAAAGAAATCATGGTGCTCATTCAGTTTTTTTACGATGACAAAAATGCTCGTGAAAGCCTGATGGATGCGATTCAGCAAAAATTTCCTGAAATCACTTCGTTGCTTTATACAATTAATCCGAAACAAAACGATACGCTTTACGATTTAGACATACATACTTACGCCGGAAAAGATTTTATCACGGAGGAAATGGAAGGATTGCAATTTATGATTAATGCAAAATCTTTTTATCAAACCAACAGCAATCAAGCGTATGAACTTTACAAAATCACACGAGGTTTTGCCGGACTTACAGGAAACGAAACAGTTTTTGACCTTTATACAGGTACGGGAACCATTGCGCAATTTATAGCCAAAAAAGCAAGAAAAGTAATTGGAATAGAATCTGTTCCTGAGGCTATCGAAGCTGCAAGAGCGAATGCCGAACTCAATAAAATTGATAATGTAGAATTTTATGTGGGCGATATGAGAAAGGTTTTCAATGACGATTTTATCGCAACCCACGGGATTCCGGATGTAATTATTACGGATCCGCCGCGCGATGGCATGCATCCGGATGTGGTTCAACAATTATTGATTATTGAAGCTCCAAAAATCGTGTATGTAAGTTGCAACAGCGCAACACAAGCACGAGACCTCGCCATTCTTGACGAAAAATATAAAGTAGAAAAAGTCCAACCTGTTGATATGTTTCCGCAAACACATCACGTAGAAAATATTGTACTTTTGAAGAAACGCGATTTGCTCTAAATGAAAAATCTTTTCAATTTTTTTGCGCTTATATTGTTTACAGCTTTTTTCATCGCCGGTTGTACACGAGATGATTTATGTCCTGAAAATACCGGAGTTACGCCAAATATTTCAATTCTTTTTCACAATTCCCAAGAACCCGATTTGCGAAAAAGTGTTGAAAACTTGAAAATACTTGTCGATGATGAAAGTCAAACGGTAGCATTCTCACCCGCTACCACAGATTCGATTAGTTTGCCTTTGAACGTAAATTCAAATCAAACCGATTATTTATTTGAGAAAATTGTAATCAGCGATACAGATACTTTAGTTTATCAAAACCGTTTGTCTTTTTCTTATGACAGAAACGATATTTATGTAAACAGGGCTTGCGGTTTTCGTTCTGAGTTTTATGATTTAAATGTTTCCAATCGCGCAGGAAATCTTTCTTGGATTGATGCCATTACTGTAAAAAAAGATTCCATAACCAATGAAAATGAAGCACACCTTATTATTTATCATTAGTTTTTTTGTTTGTGCTTCTTTATTCGCACAAAACAATCCGACGATTAACGATACAGTTCCCACGACTGACGTTTACGGACTTCGGGTTGGAACTGATTTGGTAAAAATCGGGCGTAGTCTTTTTGAAGAAAATTACACGGGTTTTGAAATTCAAGGCGATCTCCGTATTTCTAAAAAATTCTATCTTGCTGCAGAATTGGGAAATGAAAGCAATGTTTGGGAAGAAGCTTATGTTTCGGCAAAAGCTTCGGGAAATTACGGCAAATTTGGTTTTGATTTTAATGCTTATGAAAATTGGAAAGGAATGGATAACGCCATCAGCATTGGATTTCGTTATGGATTTTCAACTTTCAAACAGGAAATGTTGCATTATCGGGTTTATACAACCAATCCGATTTTTCCCTCAGAACCCGTTTACAATTCCGCTGAATTTACAGGATTAAATGCACATTGGACGGAGTTAATCGTAAGCGTAAAAGCAGAAGTTCTCAAAAACATTTACTTGTCCTTAAACGTTCAATTAAAGCTGAGTATTTCAGAAAAAGCACCTGATAATTTTGCCAATTTATACGTTCCGGGATTTAACAGAACTTACGATTTTAGCAACTTTGGAGTTGGTTACGGATATAGCATTTCCTATCGAATTCCGCTGTTAAAAAAGAAACGGACGGCAGCAATTTCAGGTGAAGAGGATTAGTTTTTATTAGCTTTTTTACTTCCTTCATACATTTCATATCGCACCAATCGCGCTTCCAATTTTCCGTTGAATAATTTAATCCGTTTTGAAGGTCTTAACCCTACAAATTTCAATGCTTCCAAATTTGAAGTAATCATCCATGCTTGGGTTCCGGGATAATTTCTTTTTAAAGTATTTCCGATATTTTTGTACAATTCCGTGATATCACGAACCGACAAACGTTCGTCATACGGCGGATTAAAAACCAAATACATCGGCTTACCGGTTTCTTTTTTGCTTTCTAAAAAATCTTTGCGGTGAACCTCGATAAAATCTTGAAGATTGGCACTTTTTACATTTTCTTTCGCTTTACGAACGGCAGTTACGTCATTATCGTAACCGTATATTTTAAATGGAAAATCTCTTGCTCTTTTTAAAGCCGCTGCTTCTATTGTTTCGTACAAATCCAAATCAAAATCCTGCCACAATTCAAAACCAAATTCATCGCGGTTGATATTTGGCGGAATATTGCACGCTATCATCGCAGCTTCCGTTAAAAAAGTTCCACTGCCGCACATCGGGTCTAAGAAATCACATTGCCCGTTCCATCCCGAAAGCATAATAATTCCGGCAGCCAAGACTTCATTGATAGGCGCAAGCGTATTTTCAACTTTATAGCCGCGTTTGTGCAACGATTCTCCCGAACTGTCTAAAGAAACTGTACAAATATTTCGGTCGATATGAACGTTGATACGCAAGCTCGGATGATCTACATCCACATTGGGACGTTTCCCTTCTCGGTCTCGAAAACGATCAACAATGGCGTCTTTTGTTTTTAATGCAATGTATTGTGAATGCGTAAAAACTTCAGAAAACACAGTGGCATGAACAGCTAAAGTTCCATTTACATACAT
>CAZWVT010000080.1:0-6320 GCA_964636665.1 uncultured Flavobacteriaceae bacterium | reverse complement strand
AAATAAGATTTCTTTAATCGATCCCATGAATTTCGTGCTGTAAGAAAGGGTTGAATCTTTATGGAACGTAAGCATTGTCGGGATTGTAGCCCAAGTAAGGAACTTCTTTTTCGTAAAAAACAATGCCGTTTTCGCGAAGTTCTTTGATGACGGGTTCATAAATTTCTTTTGAAATGGGAAGCTGAACGCCCGGTTTTACGATTTCTTTATTCAGAATTTTCAAAGTTGCAATCGCTACCGGCAATCCTACCGTTTTGGCCATAGCCGTATGTTCTAAATTTTCTCCGACAAGGGTCATGTGACTGTCGATTTGCTGTTTTTTTCCGTCCAATTCAAAACCGAATTTGTGATACATCACAATCATATCTTTATCATCCGGCTCCAACGTCCATTTGTCTTCTAAAATTCTTTGTAAAGCCTTCGCAGGAGTGGCATTCTTGATTCCGATTTTTTTGTTTTTATTAAACAAATCCAATTCTTCCAGTTTTTCCCACATCAAATCATCTTGATCTATCTGAAGCGCATAACGCAATTTTAATTCAACGGAGTCAGTAGGGGAATATGCCAAAAATAAATTGACAAATTCTCTGTAAGTCAAATCCTCTGAATTTGGAATTGTATAAGTATCGTCTGTCATTCCCAATTGTACAAACATATTCCAAGCTTTGCTGAAACCTACTCTGCGAATGGTGCCGCGATACAGGGTCAAAATATCGTCAAGTCCGTAAACCGATTGATATTGCAGCGAATTTCGGTTGGCGTAAACTTCAAATTTGCCGTACCCTTCAATTTTTATAAATTCAGTTCTTCTGAACAACCGATTGTACGGGATGTATTTATAACGGCCTTCTTGAATGAATTCTGCCGCACCGCCTTGTCCTGCCAAGATTACGTTTCTGGGATTCCAGGTAAATTTATAATTCCAAAGATTGTTGTCGCTTTCCGGAGCAATCAATCCGCCGCAAAAAGATTCAAACAAAAGCATTTTTCCGCCTTGGTCGCGAATCCTGTCGATGATTTGCATCGCGCTTAAATGGTCAATTCCGGGATCCAATCCGATTTCGTTCATAAAAACAAGTCCTTTTTTCTTGACCTCTTTGTCCAAAGCGCGCATTTCTTTACTGATATAAGATGCGGTTACAAGATTCTTGTTGAGTTTGACACAATCTTTGGCAATTGATATATGTAAAAACGCCGGAAGCATGGAGATGACGATGTCGCTTTCGGAAATTAACTGCTGACGATGCTTTTTGTTGGAAATGTCAAGAACGATTCCTTTGATATTTGAATTTCCCGTATTGTATTTTTCAATTGCTTTTTCTGATAAATCGGCGACGGTCAGAAAAAGGTTCTCCGAGGTGCTTTTTTTGAGTAGATATCGAATCAGACTGCTGCTTGATCTTCCGGCGCCAATAATTAAAATGTGTCTCATTTATGTTTTTTCTGTATTTTTATCGTTTTAAACAGGAAGCGAAATTAGTAAAAACCCTTATCTTAAATAACCCAAAGTGAATAGAAAAATTACAGTCATCGCCATGTTTTTGGCAGCATTGACAATTGCTCTCGGAGCATTTGGCGCTCATGCATTGGAAAAAATGGTCGAACCTGCTTCTGTGGCGTCATTTGAAGTCGGCGTTCGCTATCAGATGTATCACAGCATTGCGTTGCTGATTTTAGGAACAATACCTTTAGCCGAGAAATTCAAAAAAAGAATATTCTGGATTTTTTTATTGGGAATCCTTTGTTTTTCAGGCTCAATTTATCTGTTTACATTTAAAACGCAATTGGATTTCGAGGTAGGAATGTTCGGATTAATTACTCCTTTGGGTGGAATTCTGTTTATTATTGGTTGGATTTATTGGGGTTTAAGCATACTTCGCAGCAAAAAAAATTAATATTATTATTATCTTCAATTAGCAGCATTAGATTTATTATTTTTGTGCCCAATAAATTATAAAGAGTAATGGTAGATAAAGATCAAACAACAAAAACGATTTCGGTAGAACAATACGGAATCGAAAATGCCAACGTGAAGTATCAGTTGTCTCCCCAAGAGCTTCATAAAGAAACCCTTGAAAAAAACTTAGGAACCCAGGCTGCCAGTGGAGCTTTAGTGGTTAATACCGGAGAATTTACAGGAAGATCGCCTCAAGACAGGTTTATTGTAAAAGACCATATCACAGAGAACGAAGTGTGGTGGGGAAACATTAATATTCCTTTTGCACCTGAAAAATTTGATGCTCTTTATGACAGGGTGACCGAATATCTGTCCGGAAAAGAAATATATGTACGCGATTCTTATGTTTGTGCAGACCAACGTTATCGTCAAAATATCAGAGTGATTACCGAATATCCATGGTCAAATCTTTTTGCCAACAATATGTTCCTCAGACCCGGCGAGGAAGAATTGAACGATTTCCAAGAAGATTGGATAATTGTCAATGCTCCGGGGTTTAAAGCAAATCCGGAAGTGGATGGAACAAGACAACACAATTTTGCCATCCTGAATTTCAACAGAAAAATCGCATTAATCGGCGGTACAGGCTATACAGGCGAAATCAAAAAAGGAATTTTCTCGGCATTGAACTTTATTATGCCTGTTGATGACAATACGCTTTCAATGCACTGTTCTGCAAACCAAGGCGATAATGGAGAAACTGCCATCTTTTTTGGGTTGTCCGGAACCGGCAAAACCACACTTTCCGCAGATCCCAACAGAAAACTAATCGGTGACGATGAACACGGATGGACTCCTGACAATAAAATCTTCAATTTTGAAGGTGGATGCTATGCCAAAGTGATTAACCTTTCCAAAGAAAACGAACCTGATATTTACAATGCAATTAAACCGGGAGCAATCTTGGAAAATGTCATCTTAGATGAAAACGGCGAAGTAGATTTTGAAGATACCTCAATTACGCAAAACACACGGGTAAGCTATCCGATAGAGCACATCCAAAATATCATGGTTCCTTCTGTCGGGAAAAATCCTAAAAATATTTTCTTCCTTACAGCGGATGCTTTTGGAGTTTTGCCTCCGATTTCAAAATTAACTCCGGGACAAGCTGCATATCATTTTATCAGCGGATACACAGCAAAAGTAGCCGGAACGGAAGAAGGTGTAAACGAACCTACTCCTAATTTCTCCGCTTGCTTTGGAGCTCCTTTTATGTTGTTGCATCCAACGCGATATGCAGAAATGCTCAGCGCCAAAATGAAAGAAAACAACGTTAAAGTCTGGCTTATTAACACCGGCTGGACAGGCGGACCTTACGGAATCGGTTCACGGATTAAACTAAAATACACCCGTGCGATGATTAATGCAGCTTTGGCAGGCGAATTGGATAATGTCGTTTATGAAAAACACGAAATCTTCAATTTGATGATGCCTGTTTCCAGCCCGGAAGTGCCTTCGGAAATTTTAAATCCGAAAAATACCTGGGAAGACAAAAACGCTTATGATGAAAAAGCAAATGAATTGTCCAAGTCATTTATTGAGAATTTCAAGAAATTTGAATCTTACGCAAATGAGGAAATCCTTTCAGGCGCACCTACAATAAAATAATTGATTGAATTGTAGATTTGTAAAAGTCACTATTACCTTGGTATTGGTGACTTTTTTGTTTTTATTTAATAACTTCCAACGCTGAATCTAATTCGTCTAAAACGTTTCTTATCTTTGTGAAATGAACGCAAATTTAAATCCTACCGGAGAAAATTTAAGTCCGCAAGATGTTGTCATAGAAAAGGCATTGCGTCCGCTGAGTTTTGCAGATTTTACCGGTCAGGAACAAGCTTTGGAAAATCTGAAAGTTTTTGTAAAAGCTGCCAATCTTCGAAAAGAAGCGTTAGATCACACCTTGTTTCACGGCCCTCCCGGATTGGGAAAAACCACACTTGCACATATTCTTGCCAACGAATTGGAAGTGAATATCAAAGTAACTTCCGGTCCTGTTTTGGACAAGCCCGGCGATCTTGCCGGATTGCTTACCAATTTGGAAGAGAGGGACGTCCTTTTTATCGATGAAATTCACCGACTCAGCCCCGTGGTCGAAGAATATCTGTATTCGGCTATGGAGGATTACAAAATAGATATCATGATTGAATCCGGACCCAATGCGCGTTCGGTACAAATAAATTTAAATCCTTTTACGCTCGTCGGCGCCACTACCAGATCCGGCTTGTTGACTGCGCCTATGAGAGCACGTTTTGGAATTTCTTCTAGGTTGCAATATTACAGCACCGAGTTGTTGACCAATATTGTAGAGCGAAGTGCACAGATTCTCGGTGTGCCAATATCGATGGAAGCTGCTATTGAAATTGCCGGAAGAAGCAGAGGAACGCCGAGGATTGCCAATGCTTTGTTGCGAAGAATTAGAGATTTCGCACAAATTAAAGGCACCGGGGAAATCGATATCAAAATTGCTAAATTCGGACTTCAAGCACTTCATGTGGATGCGCATGGTCTTGATGAAATGGACAATAAGATTCTGGAAACGATTATCGATAAATTCAAAGGCGGTCCGGTGGGAATTTCTACCATCGCCACAGCAGTTTCCGAAAGTCCTGAAACCATTGAGGAAGTTTATGAACCTTTCCTTATCCAAGAAGGATTTATCGTCCGAACACCGCGAGGAAGGGAAGTTACCGAAGCTGCCTATAAACACTTGGGAAGAAAGCATCACCCGAAACAAGGAGGACTGTTCTGATTCCAAAACTGTTTTTTTTATATTTTCATAATTTTTCCATGAATAAAGAACAACTCACGGCTTTTATCAAATCCGAATCCAAACGATTGGGCTTTATGTCGTGCGGAATTAGCAAAGCAGCGTTCTTGGAAGACGAAGCGCCCCGATTGGAAAATTATCTCAAAAATGGGTATCAGGGTAAAATGCAGTATTTGGAAAATCATTTTGACAAAAGACTCGACCCTACTTTACTGGTTCCGGGAAGCAAAAGCGTGATTTCCTTGTTGATGAATTATTCTCCGAAAGAACAACAACGCCCGGATGCCTATAAAATTTCAAAATATGCTTATGGCAAGGATTATCACTTTGTCATAAAAGAAAAACTAAAAGAATTACTTCATTCAATTGAAGAGAAAGTCGGAGCTGTTTCCGGTCGTGCATTTACCGATTCCGCACCGGTTTTGGATAAAGCTTGGGCAGCGAGGAGCGGTTTGGGATGGGTCGGAAAACACAGTTTGTTGTTGACAAAACAAGTAGGCTCTTATTATTTTGTTTCGGAATTGATTGTGGATTTGGAATTAGCGTACGACACTCCGGTAACCGACCATTGTGGAAATTGCACCGCTTGTATCGATGCTTGTCCGACAAATGCAATCGTAGGTGAAAAAATCGTTGACGGCAGCAAGTGCATTTCCTATTTTACAATTGAGTTAAAAGACGATTTGCCCAATGAAATGGCAGATAAATTCCAAGATTGGATTTTCGGATGTGATATCTGTCAGGATGTTTGTCCGTGGAATCGTTTTAGCAAAGCACATTCGCAGCCTTTGTTTGACCCACATCCAAAATTATTGGATATGTCCTATAAAGAATGGGAGGAAATTACCGAAGATGTTTTTCAAGAGATTTTCAGGAAAAGTGCCGTAAAAAGAACCAAATATTCCGGATTGAAAAGGAATATCGAGTTTGTGAAAAACAGTAAAAAATAAATTATCGGTAAAAAACAGGTCGCGGTTTGTTGATTTGAAAATCCTGAAATCCAAAATCTTCCGTTTCAAACGTGTTCCATTTAAACACATTTTCACCAATCAGCGGAATGTCCGGATAAAAAGCAAATGAAAATTGAAACGATTCAAAAAGGAGGTAATCATTTCGGATGATGCAGCCCAATCCGAATGATGCGTATAATTTATTGCTCCCAAAAGTCGGCTCTTTGTTGGTGATCATTCCTACGCTGATGTTTGCATAAGGATTGATTCGAAATCCCCACAATGCCCAAGGCGCATAAAATTGGGTTTGCAAATCCAAAACATATTTGTTATTCCCGAATACGTAACTCTCAAATCCTCTGATAGTTCCAATATCATGCATATCGTATATTTTTCCTTCGGAGCCTGTGTAATATGGATCCTGATTTAAACTGAGCCGGTCTGCGGGAGAATCCAATCTGTTCAGACCGATAATGACTTGTGGTTTTACAAATTGCCTCCACCTCCATTTTCCGATAGTCATTAAATTGGAAAAATAATTTATCTGAAGACTGATGGCTGTTTGTTCTGATTTGTAATTATTGAAAAATGTACCAACTTCAAAATTACCACTTAAGAATCCAAAAGGATAATATCTTCCCTG
>CAZWVT010000079.1:0-6377 GCA_964636665.1 uncultured Flavobacteriaceae bacterium | reverse complement strand
CGGTTACCCGTCGACAGATTAGCAATCTGCTCCGTTACCACTCCGGCACCTCTCCAAAAATAATGAACCTATAATTTCAAATGCGGTGGCAAATGTAGTACTTCACATCGAATATATCAAGATAAATAAGGTATTTTTTTGTTTTATAAAATATTACTGTAGAGAATGTTGATTTTGAAATGGTTAAAAAAATATAAAATGAATGTTATTTCTCCAATTTGTATAATCGCATAGGTCGATACTTGTTTTCAATCTGAAGTTCAGGCTGAATATTCCCCGAACGATCTAATGAATAAACACCATTAAAGTTTCCTTCAATGGCGTTGGGTACGGCAATAAATAGTTTGTCATCCAAAACCGTAAATACGTTCATTCGTGAAGAAGGATTCGATGAAGGAATTGGCAACTTTGAATATTGATTCGGTGTTTCCGGGTCAAATTCGTAATAATACATTTTCAGGTTGTTTTTGGTTGTCAACTCTTCACTTGTATCAAATAAATAAGGTGCGTCAGAAATGTGTAAATACAACTTATTATTGAAAGTAATCATCGATTGAACTATGTGATCTTTTCCGAAAAGGCTTTCGATATCAATCATCCAACTCGTGTCAAAATCATTTTCTCCCGATTCGATTCGAAATACTTTGGAAGGTGTATGCTCATTAAACTGATTCCATCCCCACGAAGAAAAGTATAAGCTTCCATTTTCACTTACACTCGTCGGATTGTTTTCAGATACAAAAAATCCAACGGTTTTTGCATACGGATAAGTTATGATTTTTTCAAAACTCAAATCATTTCGATTGATAACTGCCAGATAAAAATGTTCTTCAGTGTCGCTGATTAAATTAAAACTAGCCTCTTCTAAAAAGACAATGCTCACGTATAGTTTTCCATCTTTAGAATCCATTGCCAAAGTTCCGGTGCGTACCAAATTATTTCCGGCTTCATCTTCAAATTTTGCATCCGGACGAAAGCTTTCTATATGTGGACGCAAATCGATGGTTTCTTCCAATTTCATGGTTGTGGGATTAAATCGTTGAATCATTTGAGAACCAAGACTTTCATTGTAAAAATATCCTTCAGATTCATTGATTATAGCTAATTTTTTAGTAGGAAAAAGATTTTCTTTACCTAAGAAGATTTCATTGTTGATAAAAACACGGTCGTCAGTATTTAAAGTTAATTGAAATATGCCGGGAGTGGAAGAATAACCGTTTTTATCCTTTGCCATACTAAAGATATTGTTTTTGAAAAAATGATGTCCGGAAGAGGAGGAAGGATCAGAATTTGTAAACAACATATTGTCATTTATCAAATCATAAACTTGCTCGGAATCAATATCATCTATAGTAAAACTAAAAAATCGAGTAATGTCGGGTGTGGAAGCGTCTTCCGTAGCTAAAACATAATTTTTTTCAGAATAATCCGATTTTGGATTCCGGTTGTTATCGTCGATATTTTCTAACGTGCAAGCTGTGACGATAAAAAATATAAAAATCAATATAAACGAACGCTTCATCATCTTTTAAAATGTATAAGAAATTTTCAATCGGTAATGTCTGCCCGGACTTTGCATTTTAAATTCATTGTAAATCTCGGTGTCAAAGATGTTTTTTAATTCGGCACTAAATGAAATGCTTCGCTTTTCCATATCTCGCGTATAAACCATTCCGATATTGTTCAAATGTTGCACCGGAATTACCCGGTTGGTATTTATTTTTGATTTTCCCCATAGCCCCAAAAAACCGTCGGGTTCAAATTGCTTTTCAATAAAATCCAGATAATATTGATGGACATAAGAATAATCCCAGAAAAATACCCAGTTGTATTTTAGGTTGAGCAACTCTTTCGCATTAAATGCCACGCTTGCATTTCCGTAATAATAAGGAAGATTGGCAATTCGTGCATTTTTAAAATGTCGGTTGTTCAAATAATTGTCTTTTGAAGATTTTAATCGAAATTCATTCCAAGTTAAATTTCCTGCAAAAGTCAAATTTTTTACAGGTTTGTAATGCGCTTCCAGTTCAACTCCGAAACCGCGGACGTGATCCAGATTCAAATAAACCGCTTGGTACTGATTCAAATCTTTCAATCGGATTAAATCTTTTGTGTTTCTGAAATAAGTGTTTACTTCAAAACGGATTTTTTGTCGGGAGTGTGTAAATCCGAGATTGACATTGGTACTTTGCTCCGGTTTCAATTCGTAATTGGCAGTGACAAAATTGTTGTCTCCAAACAATTCCATTTGTTCCGGAAGGCGATAAGTATTTTCGTAAGAAGCGCGAATAAAATTATTGTTGTTGATGTTGTATTTTAAAGCTTGAGAAAAACTAAATCCTGAATTTTCTACTGTGGTTGTAACCGGATTGCTCTGATTTGGAATGATATTATCTTCATAACTACCGGAAAGTTTTCCCAAGAGATACTTTATTTGTGTATTAGATTCTAATTTATTTTCAAACAAATCAGCAGAAAGTCCCAAACTTGAAATAAGTTTTGTGTAGCCGGTTCCGTCTGTGTTTAATTCATCTAAATTGGATTTTCTATTGAAATTACTAATGACAGTATTGCTTTCAATTTGCAGATAATGATTGATGAGGTAATTTAAATTGGTTCGTGAAGTAAATTGAGAAAGTTCATTGTGCATATAACCGCCGGGCATCAATAAATTTCCCATTTCGGATGAAGATATCGTAGGGTGTGCTCGTCCTTTCCAATCGTAATAAATATTCTTTGCGCGGTCGAACAATTCAAAATCTATCTTGCTGTAAACTAGAAATTGATTGAGGTTTAATCGGTTGTTGAAAAAATATTTTTTATAACGCAACGAGGGAATAAAAGTTCCTTTTTCTTGTCGGTAAACTTCTCCAAAAGGTCGCGCTCGTGAATGCGGGTCGTTTTGAATTTCCTTCGATAAATCATAAGAATTAACTTTAAACTCAATCATATCTGCCCACGACAATCCTCTTCCTTGAACAAAAAATTCAAAAGAAAATTGCGAAAAAGCATTGTGAAAAAGTCTTTCTCTTATAAATTGCGTTTGTCCGGTTTCGGAATCGCGGAACGGAAGATTGTCAACTTTGTAGTTGTTTTGAGAAAAATTGTAGAAGCTGTTGGTTCCGACAAATAAGTTGTTTCGGAGTTTAAACGTAGTATTTACACTGGCGATGTGTGTGGAAAAAGAACCAAATTCGTAAGAAACAGCTCCCGAAGTTCGATTGTAAGTTTTCGGGACAATATTAATGGCACTTCCAAGAGCGTCAATTCCCAATTTTGTGGGAAGCACGCCTTTGTAAATTTCGATACTTTCAATGGCATTGGTCGGGATTTTACTCAAACTGTAATTGGAACCCAAATAATCTATCGGAATGTCATCGTATAAAAATTTGACGGAATTTCCTGTAAATCCGCCTACCAACAAATTGCTCGGTGCGCCAAGACCACCGACATTTCTGATTTTTACTCCGGGCGCACGGTTAATCAATTCTTCAACGGAATTTGCCCTAATTGATTCTTCTTCAATTGAAACAACTTCCGCTTTAATTGCGTTGGTTTTTAATTTTTCTGCTCGTGTTTTGGTTTGAAGGCGTACCTCTTCCAGATTGAATTCGCTTTGTCCTAAAGTTATGGTAATTTGCTTTTGGTTTAACTCGCGTAAATCTGCATAAACAGGAGGGAAGCTGTAACCATCATAAATGGCAATTAAAGTAAAAACACCCGAAGGCAAATTGGGGAACTTGAAATTTCCCAATTCGTCCGAGTGTGTGTTTAAATCCAATTCAACAAGTAAAATTTCAATGTTGTGAACATTTTGATCCAACTCATTTACGATTGTTCCTTCAATTGTTTTATTTTGAGCAAAAAGTAAAGCGTTACATGAACAAAAAAAGAAAACTAAAAATTGCCGAACCATACCCAACGACATTCAAAAAACTTGTTGTTTGCAGGAAAATAAATTCCTTTTACTCGTCAGATTAATCAAAAAATCCACAGACATAAACCGAACCGTCAGGTTTTGTCATTACAGGACGTTGTGTTAAATCTAAATCTTGTTTTATTAAGGTGAAATCTGCTACAGAACCGTTAAACATTTCGGCAGTAAAAGTCATTTTCCAAGTGTCCTCGTGAGTTCCAACGCTAATATTCGTAGGCTCTAATCCAAAATTATAAGGTGGATTTGCAGGGTTCACTTGAATGATTTTAAAATCGTTAATAGTTCCTGTCCAAGTCCAATATTCTTCTTCGTATGGATCAAAGAATCCGCCTTCGCCCAATACAAAGTAAAAATTGTTGTCTTCTCTAAAGTCATATCCGGCAATCATTTCAACCACACAAGCATCGCTCGCAGGTCTTCCTGTTTCTTCAAATATGGTAAAATCAACATTCGTAAGTTGCCAAGTGCCTTCCAATTTCGGAGCTTCTTCTACAGCAGGCGCATCATCATCCGATGAACATGATACAGCAAATGCACTGAAAATAGATACGAAAATGATCAAAAATTTCTTTTTCATGATTTTAATTTTTTATGAAACTTAGGTTTAAATAATAAAAATTATCCCACAAATGTAAATCTTCAAGTGGGGGAGGGCAATTGATTTATAATTAAATTAAGGAAATTTGGAATATTTTTATGGGATATATGACATATATCAGTTTAGCTATTTTAGCTGATAAAAATTGAGTTTATAAAAAATAAGCAATGATAACAGAACTGATAACCGCTAACATTTTTCTTGCATCAAACTGATGATTTTTGGAACTCTCGAACAGAATTGTCGTTGAAACATGAAGAAAAATTCCGATGACCAAAGCATTGAGTTCATTTTCATAAGCAGCAATGAATTCAAAATTTTGAGCGATAAAATTTCCCAGAGGCGACATCAATGCAAAGATCGTGATAAATACCACGGTCTTTTTCAGCGTAAATCCGGAAGTAATAAAAAAGAACGACAAAATGGCTGCAACAGGAATTTTATGGATAATAATTGCCCAAAGCAGATTGTTTTTGTCGGAAATAGGCATGCCTTCAATAAAAGCATGAATACACAAACTGATGAAGAGCATCCACGGAAAATACTTTCTGTCTTTGTGGATATGGATATGGCCGTGTTCAGCTCCTTTGGAAAGAAATTCTAAAAAAATCTGCAATAGAATTCCTATCATAATATAGATTCCTGCGCTTTTATTCATTTCGATAAAAACAGAAGGAAGCAGCTCAAAAACAGTTATGGCCAACAAAAAACCACCACTGAAAGCCATAAAAACTTCAATGTGTTTGAGTTCCTTTTTTCTTAATAAATAAGCCAAAAGAAAACCGGACAGCACACTGGCAAACAGCAAAATATAACTCATCTTTTTAGCAGGAGTATTAGTCTTTCAGATTGTTCGGAATCATAGTCGTTCAGATGGTAATCTCCAAAAACGCGCGTTAAAGTTATTCCAACTTCTTCGAAATACGCCAAAAAATCATCTAAAGTTAAGGTGCGAACGCGTTCAATAAATCGTTGGGTTTTTCCTTGATGTTCAAATGTGATTTCCTTGACGATAAAATCATCATCCAAATAGCGATGAATGTTAAAAGTAATTCCGCTAATCAATTTTGTTTCTTTCTCGACCAAATTATTTAAAGCCAACTTGGAATTCATAAAATCTATCACACCGACACCTTCCGGTTTTAAAGCCGATTTAATCGTTTTGATGGTGCGATAGTTATCTCGTTCATCGGGAAAATATCCGAAACTGGTAAATAAATTAAAAACGGCATCAAACTTTTTGTGATACGGCAATCGCATATCGTGAACTTCAAAGTGCAAACGCTCACGTTCGTAGGCTTTTGCATGCGCGATGCTTTGTTTGGAAATATCCACGCCGGTTACATCAAACCCTTTTCGATATAGAAATTTGGAATGTCTTCCTTTTCCGCAAGCCAAATCTAAAATTTCAGAACCGGGCGCTAATAGAAGCTGCTTGGTAAGATTGTTCATAAAAAGAGCGGCTTCCCTATGATTGCGCTCTTTATAGAGAATGTGATAATAAGAGGTGTTAAACCACGAAGTGAACCACGTGTTTTTTTCTTTCGGCATAAGCTTTTAATGATGGCGCAAAATTACTGTATTTTTGTTTCAAAATAGAATTTTAAGACGATGACAACGAATTTTAGGATGGTCGCTAAAACCTTGTATGGTTTGGAAGAACTTTTAGCGCAAGAACTCAGACAGTTAGGCGCTTCTGCAGTGGAATTAGGAAACAGAAGCGTAACCTTCGAGGGCGATAAAGGATTTATGTATAAAGCAAATCTTTGTTGTCGTACGGCGATAAAAATACTCGTGCCGATTGCGAGTTTCAATGTCTTTAATGAAGATGACTTATACCGA
>CAZWVT010000078.1:2299-6713 GCA_964636665.1 uncultured Flavobacteriaceae bacterium | reverse complement strand
AAAAGCAGCTTCGACTGCCATTTCATTAATCGTAAATTATCCGGAATATACCGATTTGGTTCAAGAAATGACTGCGCTTGCAAAAGAAGAAATGGCGCATTTTAAAATGGTACATGATAAAATTGTTGCGCGTGGTTGGGTATTGGGGCAAGATCGGCGAGATATGTACGTCCGGGAATTGATGAAATTTTTCCCGAAAGGAGGAAGCCGAAAGGACAATTTAATTCATCGTTTGCTTTATGCCGCACTTATAGAAGCAAGAAGTTGCGAACGATTCAGATTGCTCAGTGAAGAATTGGAAGATGAAGAATTATCAGATTTTTATCGTAAACTGATGATTAGCGAAGCGAACCACTATACGATGTTTTTATCGTTCGCCCGACAATACGGAAATCGTGAAGAAGTTGACAAGAAATGGAATGATTTGCTTGTTTATGAAGCAGAAATCATGAAAAATCTCGGTAAAGACGCTACCGTTCACGGGTAAAATATTTTTGTTTTATTATTCATTTATGTTTTCCTTTTTTCGATATGCCCAATAAAATACTTGTGGCAAAACGGTAAGCGACAAAACCATACATATCAAAAGACCGCCAACAATCATAATGGCTAATGGCTTCTGAATTTCAGATCCCATTCCGGTTGACAAAGCTGCCGGCAATAAGCCTAAGGAACCCATTAATGCAATCATGATTATCGGTCTGATTCGGTCATGAACTCCTTTTCTAATAGCTTCTTTTAAGTTCATTTTACGCAGGTTATCTCGCATAACGGCAATTAAAATAATACTGTTAATCGTGTTTACTCCGAAAAGAATGATAAACCCGATTCCGGCTGAAATTCCGAATACCGTACCGGTTAACCACAACGATATAAATCCGCCGATAAACGCATAAGGAATTGTACTTGCAGCAATAAGTGTGTCTTTTATAGTTCCAAAATTGAAATAAAGCAAAAATAAAATTAATAGTAAAACTGCAGGAACAATGACAGCCAATTGTGCAGTAGCGCGTTCTTTGCTTTCAAATTCACCTGCCCATACGATTTTGTTTTCTTCGGGAATATCGGTTTCGTTTTCTACTTTGGTTTTGGCTTCTGCAATGGCGCTTCCCAAATCTCTGCCTTCTACACTGAAACCAACGGCAATGTACCTGCTGCTTCCTTCACGGTAAATAAATGTCGGTCCGGTGATATAACTGATAGTTGCAATTTCTTTTAAAGGGATTTTAACTCCCGAAGCAGTAGGAATTAAAATGTTACCGATTTTTTTGTCGTCGTCTCTGTATTCTTTTTTAAAGCGAATTCGGACATCAAACATACGGTCGTCTTCATAAAACGTGGTTGCTGCGCGTCCGCCGATTGCCATTTCAACAACTGCTTGTGCGTTTGCCATATCCACTCCGTAGCGTGCCATTTTGTGATCGTGAAGTTGAATCCGAAGTTCGGGTAGTCCAATATTCCGATAAACATTCAAATCTTCTATTCCGCCAACTTGGTTGAGAACTTCGGCAACTTGATCGGCATAATCTTCAAGTTGGAATAAATCATTACCAAAAATTTTAACGACCAATGAACTTTTTACACCGGCTACATATTCTTCAACATTGTCTTGAATCGGTTGGCTGAATCCGAAAACCACGCCGGGATAAGTTTGTAATTTTGTCCGCATTGCTTCGGTTAAATCGTCTTTAGACCACTTCCTTTTCCATTCTTTTTCCGGATGCAATTGAATATGGAATTCAATATTGAAAAATCCGGTAGGGTCGGTGCCGTCATTGGGACGCCCGACTTGGTTTAAAACAAATTTCACTTCTTCAAAACTGCGAATTTTAGCTTTCATTTCTTCGGCCAAACGTGTAGATTCTTTTAAGTTTACACTATTTGGAAGGGTAGCTCGTACATACAACGCACCTTCGTTAAGTTTTGGAATGAATTCCGATCCGTAGTTCATAAAACCGATTCCGCAAACTGACAACAAAATCAAAAAACCGGCAATAATAGATTTTTTATGAGTCGAACTCCACAAAAACAATTTGTACATACCGGTTTTAAAATTTCGAGAAATAAAATTCTCTCTTTCCACGATATTTTTTCGAAGCAATATTCTACATAAAGCAGGTACGTATGTGAAGCTTAAAATCAAGGAGCCTAACAATGCATAACCTAATGTAAATGCTAAAGGAGAGAACATTTTGCCTTCAACTTTCTGAAATGAAAAAATTGGGATTAATGCTACGATGAGAATAATTTGTGCAAAAAAGATATATCCTGCTACGCTTCCGGCACTTTTTTTAATTAATCCGGATTTAGACATTTTGTTGAATACGGGCATGCCCAATTTTTTGGCGCTTTTTTCCATTGCCACAAATACGCTTTCGACGATTACCAGAGTTCCTTTTAATAACAATCCGAAATCAATAGCGCCCATCGAGATTAAATTGGCAGGCAACCCTTGGATGCGTAACATGATGATAGCAAATAAAAACGAAAGCGGAATAACGGAAGCTACGATTAAAGTTGTTCGCCAATCGTATAAAAATATAAATACGATAATAGAAACAAGAAGAATGCCTTCTACCAAATTTTTTGCTACGGTGTTTACAGTTGCATTTACCAATTCGGTTCGGTCTATAAAAGGTTCGATTTTTACATCATCGGGAAGGATTCTCTTGTTTAATTCGTCAATTTTTTCTTTGAGCCTCGGAATAACATCTCCGGGATTTTCACCGCGAAGCATGATGACGATTCCTTGTACCAAATCACTTTCGTCTTGCAAACCTACTTGCCCCAATCTGGGCTTGGCCGATACTTCGACTTTGGCAACGTGTTTGACTAAAATGGGAGTGTGCCCTCGAACCTCAATTAAAATGTTTTCGATGTCTTCGGTACTTTCCAAAAGTCCGACTCCTCTTACCACATAAGCTTGCGCTCCTTTTTCTATGATATCTCCGCCTACGTTGATGTTGCTTTTTGAAACAGCTTCATAAACATCCAAAGGCGATAAGTCGTAATTTGCTAACTCTGTCGGATTTATTTTGATTTCATAAGTTTTTTCTTCTCCACCGAAACTTACAATATCTGCTACTCCGGGAACGGCAACCAGTTCCCTTTCAATCACCCAATCTTGAATAGCAGTAACTTCTTTAATAGGCTTCGAACTTCTGATGACGTATCGAAAAATCTCGCCCGTAGCACCATAAGGCGGCTCAATGCTTGCTTCGGCTCTTTCCGGCAAATCGATACCTTGAAGCCTGTTGGATGCGTATTGTTGTGCGTAAAAATCATCTACATTATCATCGAAAATAACGGTGACGACCGATAAACCAAAAAGAGAAATTGAACGAACATCCGATTTTTTTGGGATGGTATTCATCTCTTTCATAATCGGAAGCGTTATAAATTTTTCAATTTCCTCGGCACTTCTTCCGGACCATTGGGTAATGATTCTTGCACGCGTATTTGTTACGTCAGGAAATGCTTCAATGGGAGTGTTTTTCAGACTAAATAAACCAAAAACAACTAATAATCCGGTTAGGAAAAATATAATAATGGAGTTTTTTATGGAAAAAGCTACAATGTTTTGTACAAACTTCTGCATAATACTATTAGCTGTTAATCGTGATTTTTAGATTTATTCTTTATAGAATTTTATTATGACACTTAAAAAACAATCAAATCTGATTGTCGGTCACAAACATTTTCTTGGTTTTCAAACTGCTTAATTCTTCGAATATCAGTAATTGGTTCTGAGTGATGATTTTTTCGTTTTCGTGCAATCCATTTTCTATATAAGTCGTTCCGTTGTTTTCGGTCAAAATTTTAACTTCTCGAGTTTCAATTAGGCAGTCGCTGTTATAGACTAAAATGTAGTTTCTATTGTTAAAAAAAATCATTGACGAGGTGGGAACGGAAACTTCTTCATTCCCCGTAGTTTTTATCACACTTATATCAGCCAACATTCCCGGTTTTAGTTTTAAATCCTCATTGTCTAATACAATTCGAGCTTTTACAACACGAGCTTCCGGATCTAAAATTTGGGAAACCACTTCTATTTTGCCGTGGAAAACTTCATCAGGATAAGAAAGTGTCTTTATTTCCGCTTCCATTCCTGAATGTATGTAAGCGATTTCCGTAGCATAAATATTGACCATAGCCCAAACCGTACTCAAGTCTGTAATGGAGAAAAGTGCTTCTCCACCTTCGGTAACCGTCGTCCCTGAGGTTATGTTTTTGGCTGTAATAATTCCCGAAGCAGGGGCTTTTATTTGAAACACATTCTTCGTCGGATGTGCACTGAAAAATTGTAAGTTTGATTCAATTCGCGCCTTTTCTGATTGTAAAACTTGCAAATTGTTTTGTGCTTCAACGACTTCTTTTTGTGAAGCAATCCCGTCTTCAAATAATTGTTCTGTGG
>CAZWVT010000078.1:0-2199 GCA_964636665.1 uncultured Flavobacteriaceae bacterium | reverse complement strand
GCTTCAACGACTTCTTTTTGTGAAGCAATCCCGTCTTCAAATAATTGTTCTGTGGATTTTACTGCTACTTGCGCTACTTCCAACTGTGCTTGTAATGTCTGTGATGAAGCTTGCAAAGAGCTTAACTCCGTACTTTGCATTTCTGCTAAAACTTGACCTTTGGTTACGTAATCTCCTAATGAAAAAAATGTTCTGGAAATAATTCCGTCCACTAAACTTATAAAGTGAACAACTTGGTCTGAATTGGATTCGATGTTTCCGGTAAGATGGATTTTTTCGATAACCGGTTGTTTTTTGACAGAAACGATGGCTCCGCTATCTCTCATGTTTTCGTTCAGACAGAAAACTTCTTTTGTGATAGATTTTTCTTCTTCGGGCTGTTGGCAACCAACACTAATAAGTAAAATAACAATAAGAACAATGTGTGTTTTCATAGACTTTTTCATTGGATTATAACTCATAACCTAAAACATGATAGAATTCTTCTCTTTTGATTTCTATTTCCTTTTGGGCATCAAGAAGGATGATTTTATTGGTTAAATACGTATCTAAAAAATCGATATATTCCAGAAGACTCAGATTTTTTGAGCTAAAATTTCGGGTGTAATTCTCTAGTAAATTATCCAATTCTCTCTCATAGTTTTCATCAATTGAATGATAAAAATCCAATGCCTGCCGGAGTACTTGATATGATAAATAAACCTGATTTTGGATTTCCAGTTCAGTTTGTTCTCTTTCTATTTCGGCTTTTTCAATATTTATTTGAGCCTGAAGAATATTCCCTTTGTTTCTGTTGAAAATCGGCAGTTCAAATGACATTCCCACTCCTACAAAATCGAGCATTGTGCTTCCGTTGCGGTCGTATGTAATTCCAAATTCAACATCAGGAATTCTTATGGCTTTTTCATATTTCAATTGATTTTCGGAATAAGTTTCTTCTAATAGTGCCAATTGATAATCGGGGCGGTTTTCTTTAGCATTATCAAAAATTTGAAGCAAGGAATGGTTTTCCAAATCAGGTATTTGGGTATTGAATTTTTCATCCGTAATAACTAATTGTATCGTTGGAGGAAAACGCATTAAAAGTCTCAACTCTTTCTGAATATCGTCGGTAAATCGGTCTAATTCTAAAATCTTTTTTTGGATTTGTAACTCTTCTGCTTTGAGTCTCGCGAATGTCGCTCTGGAAAGATGGCCCAACTGCATTTGATTTTCAAAAGCTCGAAGCAATGTAGAAAGATTGGTCAATAAATTTTGGTGAATGTCTTTAGACAGTTTGAGATATTGCAATTCTGTGAGAAGAAGCCGAAGTTCGAGCTTTAAATTTCTCAAAATTTTTTCAAAAAATTGCTCACTTTTAGAAACATCGATTTCTTCAAGTGCGATGCGCTTTTTTCGTTTCCCTGCTGTTTGTATGAGCTGATTAATTTCAAATGCAACCTGTTGATTTCTTCCAAAATTATTGAAAAATGGAGGCGAAGGTTCTATTGTATTGTTTTCCCATAAGTTGATTTCTCCGACAGAAAATTCAGGATTTGGCCATAAACGCGCTTGAATGACTTCGGCTTGCTGACTTTCAATTTCAAGTTTTTCTGATAGAAGTCGGAGGTTTTGTTCTAAGAAAATCGTTTCGGCTTCGACTTTGGAAAGCTCAATTATTTCTTGTGCACACAAATCCGTATAGTATAATAGCAATACACATAAAACAGCAGACCTAATCATATTCTAAGCTTTTTTAGACCTGACAAATGTGTTCAAACCGACCTTAAAAATGACTTAAAGCCGTTAAAAATTGGCTTAAGAAATGATGGTTTTTTTAAGAATCTGAAATAAATGGACCTGAGCGATTATAGAAATTTAATTAAACCTTATTTCAAAAATATTTTTGCTGTGATTCTTCGAGTGGTAGAAAATTTTCGCTTGATGGATATCAAAAATTCTTTGCGAAAGCATTAGTCCGATACCGAAACCTTTTCGGTTTTGAGCATTCTCACCTCTGAAAAAATGAGAAAACAAGTATTTTTCTTCTTCTTTCGACAGGGTTTTTCCGGTATTTGAAATGTAAATGATTAGTTTGTCGTCAATGCTTTTAAAAGTAATTTTAGCTTTCCGGTTATCGGCATAATGAACGGCATTTATCAGAAGGTTTTGAAAAGCTTGTTTCAATAGCGATTCGTTTGCATTGATTTGAAGAATGTT
>CAZWVT010000077.1:0-6947 GCA_964636665.1 uncultured Flavobacteriaceae bacterium | reverse complement strand
CCGAATACAGGTCTTGCCCTCTTAATGCCGTGTGCCGTGTAGCCAATAAACAGGTAATCGCTACACTCTATCTCTCGGGGTCGCCCGCCCCCTCGATTTTGACACAGTAAATGTTATTTTACTCACGAGTTGTTTGTTTTTTATGGTGTTCGTGATTCGCTTCGCTTAATTCGACACGTCTATAAGGGTTCACTTGCGTTCAACTCTTGTATTCATACCATACAATCACTACTCCTACAAATGAGTATGAACTTGCTTTGACCTTGTCGCTCAATACCACACCGTGAAAATGCAGCACCACAAGGCGGTTTGAAAAATACGCCTGTACGTCTTTTCCGATAGCCCAACCTTTAAGTTTCGTCTTTTGTGAGTCCTCTGTCTTTGCCCGTTTCAGTAAAGCGAGATAGACGCAATGTGGCGCGAATAATTGTTGAAGGTACTTTGACTCCTGCCCAGAACAGATACAGTGCGTTCAAGGCGATATAGAAGTTCGGAAAACCCGGGAACTTCCCGTTTTGCTTGGTTGATGAGCTTGTTTTCTCCTAAGTCATCAGAATGTTTTTTTTGTAGTCATAATTAATAGTTTAAAAGTATCTTAGCAAGATACTTAAAAGTTTGATAGAGCTACCGAAGGTTTAGTTCAACAATATATATAAAACAGCTCTTTCAATGACAAACTAATGTTAATGTTAATTTAACGTTATATTGGAGAGAAAATTACATCAATATTATGCATTACAATTCATTATATAAAAATTCTATGCAATAAAATCTTTAAGAACTTCAATGACATAATCTACTTCTTCTTTTTTATTGAAGTGCGAAAAAGAAAATCGGATAGAGGGTTTTTTTAAATCTTCTTCTGAAAGTATTTCGCTTAATACATGAGAATCTCCCACACTTCCGCTTTGACAGGCACTCCCTTTGGAACAAGCAATTCCTTTTAAATCCAATTGAAACAGTAAAAGCAGTGCTTTCTCTTCCGGAATAGGCAAGCAAACATTTAGCAGCGTATAGGTGCTATTTTCGTCATTGTCACATTTACCGTTAAATTTTACTTCGGGAAAGTTAGCTTTCAATGAATCTTTAAAGTAATTTTTAATCTCCAAAATATAGTTGCGCTCTTTTTCCAGCTTTTGATATGCTAATTTTATGGCTTCGGTCATTCCTGCGATTGCATACAAGCATTCCGTTCCCGCTCTCAATCCTCGCTCTTGGGAACCGCCCATAATCAATGGTTTTAATCCTGAATTTTTTCTGATAAAAGCAAATCCCGCGCCTTTGGGGCCATGAAATTTATGAGCGGCAGCCGTTGCAAAATCTACAGGAGTTTTTTGAAAATCCAATTCATAATGTCCCATCGACTGAACCGTATCACTATGAAAAAATGCATTGTTTTCCTTACACATTTCGGCGGTTTTTTGAACGTCCAAAATATTGCCAATCTCGTTATTGACGTGCATTAGGCTTACAAGTGTTTTCCCAAATGTTTTATCCTCCAGTTTTGTTCGTAAATCATCCATAACCACCATCCCACATTCATCTAATTGAACATATTCAACTTTCAGGCCGTATTCTTTTTCCAACCATTCCACGGTATGCAATACGGCGTGATGCTCAATTTTGCTGGTGATAATACGCTGTACTTTTAAATCTCGTACCGCACTGATAAGTATTAAGTTATCTGCTTCCGTACCTCCGGAAGTAAACACAATTTCCCCGGCATTTACATTTAATATAGCTGCTATTTCTTTTCTGCAATTTTCAAGCAACGATTTAGCTGACCTTCCATAAGCATGTGTAGATGAAGGATTTCCATATTCAATCCTCATCACTTCGGTCATGCTTGTAATTACGTCCTCACGCATTTGTGTGGTAGCGGCATTATCAAAATATACTTTTTTCATTTTGGAATATAAATTGGCAACTGAATTACTTTTTTTCTATATAAGAATATGCAAAAATAAGTATTAAATTATGGTTGTATTTAAATGAACTAAAAGAATTGTGTTTCTTTGTATCCAAGTTTTTCATTTCATGTAATATGCGTCAATTTTTCAACTCATTATCATCGCTTTATCTTGTGCTTATTCTTGCAATTTTTGTTTCCTGTGACGATGGAGAAATTATTGTAAAAGATTTTGATTTTGACAATGTTAATTTGCAAACTTGCGGCATCGTAGGAAATTATGTTTTCTATAAAAATAATACTGCAAACTTTGAAAGTTTATCCTTAAACCTCAAGACAGGTACTTCACTTTACGACGAACCCCATTTTATGGAATATACTTTTAACGGCGTTGATATTTATGCAAAATACAGAAGGTTCGACAGCAATTTACCTAATGATTATTATTGCAACAACATCCCTCCTTCCACGCCGTCCATTTTGGATGAATATACTGCATCTTCAGGAAAAGTTCAAGTTCACGTTGAATTTAGAGAAGAAGACAACACGATACACAAAGACGTTCATATTCTTTTGAAAGATATTATTTTCATAAAAGAAAACGACCAAATAATAGTAGAAACACTTTCTATGGGAACGATTGAAAGCGTGGAAGTTATCGAACTTTAATTTATTGTGATTTCAAAAAAGCAGTCAATTGTCGGATGGCTTTCCCGCGATGGGAAACAGCATTTTTTTCCTCCGGAGTCATTTCTGCAAAAGTTAAATCAAAGCCTTCAGGAACAAAGACCGGATCGTAGCCAAACCCGGAATTTCCTTTTTTCTCTGAAATGATTCGCCCTTTGCAAATTCCAGCAAACAATTTTTCTCCAGATTCTCGAACCAATGCGATAACTGTTTTAAACTGTGCGGTTTTATCTTCTTTATTTTTAAGCTCATTTAATAATTTTTGAATATTCGCCTCAGCATCAGCATCTTCTCCGGCATAACGAGATGAATGCACACCGGGTTTGCTCCCTAATGCATTTACTTCCAATCCCGTATCATCTGCGAAACAAGGATAATTATATTTTTCAAAAACATGTCGCGCCTTTAACAATGCGTTGCCTTCAATTGTAGCTTCGGTCTCCGGAATGTCTTCAAAACATTGGATATCTGTCAAGGTAAGAATTTTTATAAAACCCGGTAATAAGGCTTGAACTTCTTTTACTTTATCGTTGTTGTGAGTTGCAAATACAAGTGTCATAAATATTAATTTTTATTGTCAGCATAGTAACGTTCAATTATTTTTTGGCTGCTTTTAACCGTATGTTTTATCCAAGTGATTTCTATTTCCTGCTTTTCTTCTTCTGTAAGTTGCCAGTTGACATTACTTTCTCTTAGGCGAGCCACCAGATTTTGAAGAATGATTGCTACAGAAACCGAAATATTTAAACTTTCGGTAAATCCATACATCGGAATCGTCAGAAATACATCGGCTGCATCTTGTATTTCTTGGCTCAATCCTTCCTTTTCTGTACCAAAAAACAATGCGCTTTTCTTTGTAATATCAAATTCATGTAGATTTTGGGCGTTGCCGTGAGGTATGGTTGCCACAATTTGATATCCTTGATTTTTCAATTTAGCAATACAAGAATTTTCATTGTCATATCGAGAAATTGAAACCCATTTTTGAGCGCCCATAGCAATTTGACTGTCGATGCGTTTTCCAAATCGCTTTTCAATTACGTGTACTCCTTGAATCCCGAAAGCATCACAAGAACGTATCACGGCACTCGTATTATGAAGTTGGTAAACATCTTCAGTAACCACCGTAAAATGATTGGTTCTTTGCGATAAAACTTTTTTAAACAAGGCTTTTCGCTCTTCGGTTAAAAAATCTCTTAAATAATAAAATAATTTTAAATCCACTCTAAAAAATTTGAATGCGAAGATAGTAAAACTCGAAGTTTTGACGTATCTATGTAAAGTTGTGTATTTTATTAGATAAATCTTAAATTTTAAAATCAATGAAATTAGTGGTTTTAACAGGTGCGGGTGTAAGTGCCGAAAGTGGAATTAAAACCTTCCGTGACAGCAATGGTTTGTGGGAAGGTCATGATGTAATGGAAGTTGCTTCACCTGAAGGTTTTGCTATGAATCCGGAATTGGTTTTGGATTTTTACAATCAAAGACGACGACAACTTTTAACCGTTGCTCCCAATCCGGCTCATAAAACCATCGCAGAATTGGAAGATATTTTTGATGTTGTTGTCGTTACCCAAAATGTCGATGATCTCCACGAACGCGCCGGAAGCACGAATGTTATTCATTTGCACGGAGAACTTCTAAAAGCACGAAGCACAAAAGATGAAAATTATGTTGTCGAATGGAAAAAAGATTTAAATACAGGCGATTTATGCATTCACAACAGTCAGCTTCGCCCGCATATTGTTTGGTTTGGTGAAATGGTTCCGCTTCTTGATATAGCTGCAAACGAGGTTTCACAAGCGGATGTTTTGATGATTGTTGGTACATCAATGCAGGTTTATCCGGCTGCGGGATTAATAAATTATGTTCCTGAGGGAACACCCATTTATTTTATAGACCCCAACCCCACTGTTTCGGGAAATTTAAACATTCAGGTTTTTGCAGAAAAAGCAGGAATCGGTGTTCCAAAAGTTGCAGAAATTCTTCGGAAAAACTATTTTAAGAAAAGTTTGTAAATTACATTCTATTCAAGTTAAACCTTTATTAATTGACGTTTCTATAATTAAAAGTAATTTATTCTGCTTGTATATTTATGGATTAATAAAACAATTCATAAAAACAAAAAGCCATGAAAACCACAAAAGAACTAGCAGACGAGAATCGACACAATGAACTTGTAGAAAATCTACAATCATTGCTAAAAGAAAATTACGATGCCGAAAAGATTTTTAAACAAGCTATTGAAAACACTGAAAGTCTTCCGCTCAAACGATTTCTTCAAAATCAAGCATTGCAGCGAAATCGTTTTGCCAATGAATTGACTCAGGAAATTATAGCTTTAAACGAACGACCCGAAGATTCCGGAACATTTGCAGGCGATGTCCATCGTGCATGGGTCGGGTTAAAAGATTCCCTTACAGGCGATAATGAAGAATTAATTTTAAACGAAGCGATTAACGGAGAAAGAAGCAGCGCAGAAGAATACAATAAAGCATTGAGAAACAATAATTTTCCTCCAAGAATACGACAAGTACTCCAGCGTCAAGCCGGTGAAATCAATGACACATTAAACGATGTAAAAACTTTTAAAGATATCGTTAAAGACATGTAATCTCAGGTTTTAATATTTGATTACATATTAATTTAAACCAATAAAAACTCTTAAAACTAAATCATTATGAAAAAGACACTAATTTTATTATTGACAGTATTTGCTATGATTGCCTGTGAGAATAGAGATACGAATGATGATACCGAAGTACGCGAAAGTGCAAAAGCGTATATTATTGACTATTACGATTTGCCTGAAGGAACAAAATTTACTGAAAATGACATGACCGTCACCCGTGAAGGAGATGTGAATGCCGATGGAACTTATATTGTAAAAGTTACCATCTCTTCGGAAAATCGCGATGGAGAAAGAATTAATAAAACCCATTTAATGCATTATAAGAAGAGAGAAGATGCAATGGCAGCAAAAGAACGATGGGAATTAATCAATTTTGAATAAATTTACTCCCTGTAATTCTTAACATCCTAACCAATTTTTTAGTTTCATGAAAATACTTTTTTTATTTCTATGGACAGTTTTTGCAGTTTCTTGCAATTCGTCCAAACTTTCCGATTCAACCGACACCAAAGCGCAATATGCTGCGACAATTACTGCAGAAAAACTCAAGGAGCATTTATACATTTATGCCGGAGATGAAATGGAAGGCCGAATGACAGGCGCTCCGGGACAAAAAAAAGCAGTGGATTTTCTCAGAGATTTTTATATCAATAACGATATAGCCTCTCCTTTGGAGGATACTTATTACCAACCCATTCCCGCTTCCTATTTTAACGGACGTGCCTTTGGTGATTCCGAAAATGTTTTGGCTTATATCGAAGGAAGTGAAAAACCAGAAGAAGTTATTGTCATCTCTGCACATTTAGACCATGTCGGAATCGATGAGCAAGGAAATATTTTCAATGGTGCTGATGACGATGGCAGCGGAACGGTTGCAATAATGGAAATGGCACGTGCATTTAAAGATGCCTACAACGCCGGTTTTAAACCCAAACGAAGTATTTTATTTTTGCATGTAACCGGTGAGGAAATTGGTCTTTTGGGTTCTAAATTTTATGTTGAAAATCCTGTTTTTTCATTAAGCAACACAGTTTGCAATCTGAATATCGATATGATTGGACGAATCGCACCGGAAAAAGCAGAAAATCCGGAGTATATCTACCTCATCGGAAGTAACAGATTGAGTCAGGAATTGCAAGATATTTCGGAAGATGTAAATAACAAATACACCCAATTGGAAATTGATTATACATTTGACGCTCCTGATGATCCAAATCGATTTTACTACAGAAGCGATCATTACAACTTTGCGAAAAACAACATACCGGTAATTTTTTATTTTAACGGGGTGCACGAAGATTATCACAAAATTACAGATACGCCCGACAAAATCGAATATGAACTTTTAGCCAAACGAACTCAACTTATTTTTTTGACGGCTTGGGAAATTGCAAATCGGGAAAACAGGTTAAAATTAGATTAACTTCTAAAAATTTGTGATTATCAGTTGTTTATGATTTTATGGTACAAATAAGATACAAAATTAAGGTTATAACTTGATAATACTATGAAATACAATCATTTTAATTCCTTTAATAATAATTGGTCGATTGCATGTGTTTTTTTCTCATCAACTTGATACATTTCAGCATACATTTTCCAGTTAGAAACAACTTCAATACAAGAGTTAATAATTCCATCGGGATTCCGAATCGAATTTTGCGCTGCAATAGTCAACAAATCTTTTCTTGTAAAATCCTTTCGTTTGCCATTAATACT
>CAZWVT010000076.1:0-7032 GCA_964636665.1 uncultured Flavobacteriaceae bacterium | reverse complement strand
CGTCTGTTCAAATGAAAAATCAAAAGCTGATTTTAAAGTCGCACTTTTTTAAACTTTAAGTAATAATGGAAGGAATCCTTGAATTAATTCAACATCTTATCGATCCGGATTGGATTATGCAGAACGGCGGACTTTATCTGGTACTGCTTATTTTATTTATCGAAACCGGAGTGTTTTTCGGGTTTTTCCTTCCGGGAGATCCATTGCTTTTCGTGTCCGGAATGCTGATAGCTTCTGCAAACGAGGG
Organism: uncultured Flavobacteriaceae bacterium; assembly: GCA_964636665.1. Lineage (GTDB taxonomy): Bacteria > Bacteroidota > Bacteroidia > Flavobacteriales > Flavobacteriaceae > JAAYLC01. Next base: position 6,785 of record CAZWVT010000076.1, on the reverse strand, counting down.
TCATTATCCTTTTGATTCGGGAATACTTAATTTGCCTTTTTGGATGCTTCTTTTTATGACTGCCACCATTTTAGGCAATTATTTTGGGTATTGGTTCGGCTATAAATTTAAATTTCTGATTGAAGAGAAAAAAGACACCTGGTTTTTCAAAAGAAGACATTTGGAAACCGCACGTGACTTTTATAAAAGAAAAGGTGGTTTTACCATTGCAATTGCACGTTTCCTTCCGGTTATTAGAACATTTGCGCCAATCATAGCGGGAATGGTGAGAATGGATTTGAAAAAATTTTCATTATACAACATCCTCGGAGCGGCAATATGGGTAGTGAGCCTTACATCTTTGGGATACATTCTCGGAGATAATGTATGGGTAAAACGGAATTTGGAATATGTCATTCTTGGAATTGTCCTACTTGTGACAGCACCGGTAATAATTAAATTTCTTACCAAAAAATAAAGCAACTGATTCATTTTATTGAAAGTAACGAATACAGACTTGCAAAATCAGAAGGTTGGCGACGAAATAAAAATACAAACTTTTTCGTCTTATTTAGATTAAATCAAAATAATAGCTATTATCTTTGCGTGCCATAAACGAAATGCTACTATGAATCGCTGTATTTTGAGGCTTGTATTTTTATCGGGATTATTTATCCACTCGGCATATTCACAACAATCTCACGACATTGTAAAATATCAAGACACCTCAAAAATTGAAGCTTTAAATGAAGTTGTAATAACCGGGCAATACAACAGACAATCTGTTTCCAAATCCATTTACGAAGTTCAAGTTATCAACCGCCGTCAAATTGAACGTTTGGCAGCAAATAATCTGACCGATGTATTGAACCACACGCTCAATCTTACAATATTCCCGAACGGTTCCACAGGGAAAAGCTCCGTTTCCCTATTCGGTTTGGACGGACAGTATTTTAAAATCCTTGTGGACAATATTCCGTTGCTTAATGAAGAAGGATTGGGAAACAACACGGATCTTACACAAATCAATTTAGACGATATTGAACAAATAGAAATTGTCGAAGGATCGATGGGTGTGGAATACGGAGCAGATGCCGTTTCGGGAATTATCAATATCATCACCAAAAAATCATCGCGCTACAAGTGGGAAATCACTCCGTACATTCAAGAAGAAACGATAGGAAATGAATACAATCTCACCGATAAAGGACGCCACATTCAATCGGTGAGCATCGGGCATAATTTTTCGGATAAATGGTATGGAAATGTTTCGTTTTACCGACAAGATTTTAAAGGCCATTTCGGCGAAAGACAAGGAAAAAACCACTTGCTGAACGACGGTTTGAGAGGGTATGAATTTTTGCCCAAACAACAGTGGTCGGTCAAAGGATTGTTGCGATACAACCTGCCAAATTTTAATGCTTTTTACCGGGTTGAATATTTCGACGAAGCCATTCAGCGATACAACAGAACCGTACGCGAAAATCAAGATCCTGCAACGTTGATAACCCGACCGAGTGCTTCCGATGAAAATCATTTTACCAACAGAATGTTTCACCATCTCGGCGTAGAAGGAAAACTTTTCGATAAATGGGATTATAACTGGACGCTTTCTTATCAAGAACAAAAACGTGAAGTTGACGATTTTACGTATTTTATAAAAACAGGTGAAAAGAGAAATCTCCAACAGTACGAATTGGAATCCAAAAAGGGAATTTATTCAAAAGGAACGACATCAAGTGATTTGGAATTGCTTCCTCTAAAAGTCCAATTGGGATACGAGTTGTACAATATTAAAGGATTTGCTTCGCCATTTTCCGGAGAATTTATTCAAGACCCGATAAACCAACGCTCCGAATCTTACGATGTATTTGGTTCTGCGGAATATAGCGTGACCGACAAATTCAGCATTCGCCCGGGAATCCGATATATGATGAACAAGGATTTTTCCAATCAGGTTGCCATGAGTTTGAGTTCAAAATATTCGTTGCCAAACGGTTACGAATTTCGTGCGATTGTAGGAACTTCTCCGCGAAATCCGAATTACGACGAACTCTATACCTATTTTGTCGATGTTAACCACAACGTTCTCGGAAATGAAAATCTTCAACCTGAACAAAGTGCATCAGTTTTTTTGCATCTTAAAAAAGATTATTGGTTTAACGAATCCACCGTCCGATGGTCAAATAAATTGTCAGGTTATTATCTAAATGTCGATGATCGTATTGAACTTGCTGTCATAAACACCACGCCACTGGTTTATCAGTTCATCAACATCAACAAGTTCAAAACTTGGGGATTGACGTATCAACAAACCCTCGGTCTTGGAAACTTCCAATTCGGAACAGGAATTGTTTTTGCCGGGCAATCAAAATCCATAAACAGCGAAGAAAATTGGAACGATGATTTTCTGTATTCTTTATCTATGAATGCCAATTTATCTTATACAATTCCCGATGCTGAAACAGTAATTTCGGTGTTGTACAAATACAACGGTCCGGAAGAAGAATACGTACAACGGCAATATCAGGGTGACAATGTGATGACAAAAGGAAAACGCGACAGTTTCCAATGGCTGGACGCATCGATTCGGAAACATTTTATGGACAAGCGTTTTGAGCTAACCTTAGGCGCTCGGAATTTGTTGAATGTAACCCGAGTGAACAGTTCTGCATTCAGCGGGGGCGAACTTCATTCCAATGCAATGACTTCACTTTTATTAGGATACGGACGTTCGTATTTCGTCAAACTTCAATACAACCTCAGAATATAAACTTAAATAAATCATCTAATTCATCATGTTATGAACAATATATTTAAATCTTTCCTCTTAATTTCTCTCACACTTTTTCTGGTTCACTGTAGTAAAGACGACGATCCTACGGGTGAAGAATTTGCCGTTGCTTTTGAAAATCCGTCGTTAATTTTAAACAGCGATGATACGGAAGTTCAAATCAATCTGGTTTTTAGCAGTCCGGCGCCTTCTTCAGGGCAATTGACAGTTGTGATTGATTCTGATGGTCCCGTCTATGGAATTAATCGAGATTTTACTACCAATCCGCCTGTTGATAACAATAAAATTTCAGTGCCTTTTTCTCAAGGTGAAAACGGAACTTCTTTTGTGTTGAATAAAATTAACAATGCTCCGGAAGACGAAGAGTGGAAGCTTGTTTTCACTTTGACGGAAAGTTCGATTCCAAATACGCTTATCAGCGGAAATACTTCTATGGAAGTTTTCTTTTACGATGCAGCTTCGGTAGGAGGCAGTCTTTCACCTGAAGTAGGCGGTCCCAACGAGCCTAATGCAGTTTTTGTGGATTTGAGTGCCAATGCAACCTTTGCTTCAAAAAGAGACATTTGGGATTTTGCTTTCCACAACGGCGATGAATTCAGAGTAAAACTCAACGGTTCGGTATATATGGCGGCGGCGGCATTAGGAACAACAGATATGGAATCTGTTTCAGAAGCCTCAGTTTCTCATTTATTCGATATTGTAGCCGTGGGAACTTTCGATGAATCAAATTTGGAATACATTGATGACATAACGGGCGATATCAACAGAACAGCAATTGCGGAGGTTAAAGAAAACGCTGCTGAAAATGAAGTGTATTTAATCAATCGCGGGTATTATGTGGGGACGGAAATTCCTGCTGCCGGTTCTGTTGACGTCACAGGCGACCATCGAGGCTGGATAAAAGCACGTTTCGTACGGGAGGGAAATGACTACATCATTGAATACGGAACACTTGATGCCACAGGAGATGCAATTCAAACCAAAAGAATAAGTAAAAATCCTGCAAATGCTTTTGAGTTTTACAGTGTGGAATCTCATACTTCGGCAGTTGTTTCACCCGGAAAAAATTGGGATATGGCATTTACTGTTTTCACCAATGAAATCCCCACTTTCGGTTCTTACGGCTATACTGATTTTGTGGTAACAAACAGACTTTCGAATGTGAAATCGTACGCAGTTACAGGTGATGTATCCGGATATGAATCTTTTACAAAAGCTGATGTGGCAGAAGGTGATTTTGAAATCGATCAACGCGGAATCGGTGACAAATGGAGAAACGGAGGCGGTCCCGGGGTTTCCCCAAGCATTATAGACGACGTGTTCTTTGTCTTAAAAGATGTGGATGGAAATTATTATAAAATTAAATTTACAGGACTTGTAAATGATGTGGGGGAACGCGGATATCCTTCGCTCCGTTACGCACTTTTACAGTAGATTTTTACACTTTGATTGTTTAATTTATAGCGAACTTATGGGGAACTTCTCATGAGTTCGTTGCTTTTTGTAGAAATTTATTTGATTTAATTGTGCTTTAACACTTTTTAATCATTAAATTAAAGGTTTATTTTTGATTGATTAAAATCACATTAAATATTTCTTAATGAAAGGAATCTCCACAATTGTTTCATTTATTATAATTGTTAGTGCAGTGTATCTCAGTTTTTCAACTTTGATGCCCCAATCCAATGAAGATGAATTTGTTCCTTCTACGGAATTTTCTGTAGATCGTGCGATGACACCTTTGTTGGAAATCACAAAAAAACCGCATTATACAGGTTCAGAAGGAAACGAGGAGGTGCGTTCCATTCTTATTGCCGAGCTTCATAAATTGGGTTTGGAACCTCACATTCAAGAAAATTTTGTAGTCAACCCAAAAGCAAAAACTCTTACAAAACCAATCAATATCGTAGCCAAGTACCCGGGAACGTCACCGGGAAAGGCAGTATTGTTATTGTCACATTACGACAGTGCGCTTGTTCCTTCTTTTGGAGCTGCTGATGCAGCAAGCGGAGTGGTTGCCATTTTAGAATCCATGCGTGCTTTTTTGGCATCCGGAGTACGTCCAAAAAACGACATTGTGATTCTGTTTACTGATGCTGAAGAATTAGGGCTTGACGGAGCGCGACTTTTTGTAAATGAACATCCGTGGGCAAAAAATGTGGGCGTAGTCTTTAATTTTGAAGCGCGGGGTTCGGGAGGTCCCAGCAATATGATATTGGAAACTACCCAAGGAAATTCCAGTTTGGTAAAAGAATTTGTCGCTGCAAATCCGGATTATCCTGTTGCTTCTTCCTTGATGTATTCAGTTTATAAATTGCTCCCAAACGATACAGATTCTACGATTTTTAGAGAAGAAGGGGGAGTTGGCGGTTTCTTCTTTGCTTTTATAGACAATCATTTTCATTACCATACCGAGTTGGATACTTATTACAACCTCGACCGGAATTCGTTGGCACATCAAGGGAGTTACTTGTTGCCGTTGCTCACTCATTTTTCTCAGATAGAATTATCCGGTCTGGAATCGAAAACCGATTTGGTGTATTTTAATTTTCCGATTGTAAAAATGATTTATTATCCGTTTTCTTGGATTTTTCCTTTGCTGATTGTTGCTTCGTTGTTATTTATTGGAGTTTTGATATATGGAATTTACACTAAAAAATTAGTAGCGAAAAGTATCGGAAAAGGATTTGTCATCTTTTTGGCAACATTGATTTTAAACGGACTTATCGGTTTTTTGGGATGGAAATCGATTTTAATGATTTATCCCGATTATCGGGAAATTCAACAGGGCTTTCCATATAACGGACATTGGTACATCGCCTTTTTTGTTGCTTTAAGCTTATTTGTTACGCTTGGTATTTACAGTAAGAAAATAACTCCCGATAAAATAGCTTCCTATCTGATTGCGCCTGTCGCAGTTTGGTTGCTGATTAATGTCCTCATCGCCATATACCTTCCCGGTGCTGCTTATTTCATAATTTCTGTTTTCATTGGAATTTTAATGTTGGCATTGCTTTTATTCAAATCGATGCCGACTTGGGTTATGAGCATTTTTACAGTTCCTGTTCTATTGATTTTTTCCCCTTTGGTTCAATACTTTCCTGTGGGTCTTGGATTAAATAGCATTATGATAAGCCTGATTATGATGGTATTGTTAATAGGGTTTTTAATTCCTATCTGGAATCAGTTTCGAGGGAAACCGGTTTTTTATTATGGTGCTTTTCTCTTTTCAATTTTCTTTTTTATTAAAGCACATACACAAAGCGACTTTTCGGAAACAAGAAAAAAACCAAACAGTCTTGTTTATTTTGAAGATACCGAAAACGACAAAGCCTATTGGACTACCTACGATAAAACTTTGGACAAATGGACTTCAAAATACATATCGGAATCAGACGATTTGTTTTCGTTCAATTCACCTTACAGCAAATATGGCGTAAATTATCAGGCTTATAAAGAAACAGATTCTAGGCAGTTGGAATCGGCAACCATAGAAATATTATTCGATTCAATTATAGGGAATGATAGGACTATGGAAATCCGGATAATTCCCAACCGACGAATAAATTTAATGGAATTGCAAAGTGTTCAAATGTCGGAATTTCACACGGTGAAGATAAATGGAAAAACTATTGATTTATCGGCAGAGAATAAAGAATACAGAGGAACGGCAAATGAATCTTTTCTGAGGTATATATTGCCGTATGCGCAAGATCCTTTGAATATCGAACTTGTTTTTGACAAAGACCACAACTATTCTTTTAATGTTTTGGAGTACAGTTTTGATTTAATGGGCAATCCTTTGTTTTCAATCGAACCGAGAGAAAGGTATATGATGCCCAAACCATTTATTGTAACAGATGCAGTGATTACACGCCGGATTTTGAAAATTGATTAAATAAAAAAGCCTGTTCCGGAATTATCGGGAAAATTGAAAGTTGAGAGTTGAAAGTTGAAAGTTGAAAATTTTTCGTGAAGCGGGAAGCGTGAAGGGTGAAGCGTTTTTTTTAGT
>CAZWVT010000075.1:0-7145 GCA_964636665.1 uncultured Flavobacteriaceae bacterium | reverse complement strand
AAGCTACGAATATAGCTTATTTTTGGAAATAATTAACGTTTTGATGTTTTTTGTATGATTTAGACAAAAAGCCAATTAAGTTTTGATTGTAGATTATTCGGTGAATTAGGTTTTTTGAAAAATTAAACTGGCATAATATTTTTGTTAAAAACAGTTAAATTATCTAATTTTGTGTTTATAACAACATCTACACTGACATGAAAAAATATTTACTACTTATTTCTTTTGCATTTTTAAGCTTCAAAATGTTTTCCCAATTGATTCCTGTTCCGGGACAAGATATTATTCATGGTTTTTCAGAATCTATAAAAGCAAACGATTCTTTAGCTTTTTATACAATATATGATAGTAGTATTCTGAAAGAGAGAGTTTATGCATTATATGGGAATCAGTTAACGGAAATCAGTTGGTCAAATGCGCCAGCGTCTTTTAATGTTAAATATATGGGAAATTTAAATGACAAGTATTATTTCTTTGATTATTATAATCGTGATGATGGAATGCTTTATGAATATGACCATAATTCAAAAAGTACAAGAACAATCTCATTTCCGGCTTCTTATCCGTGTAAATATATTCATTTGCTTTCCGATGAACTTAATAACAAAATCTATTATTCCTGTGGTATGAATATCTATGGGGATACTGCTATATTAAGTTTTGACGGTAATGTTTTTGATGTTTTTCCCATACCAACCGATTATATAATTATGCGAGCAAACTCATATTTTGCTTCTAAAATAGATGAAATTTTAATGTGGTTTAGCAAAAAGAGTGGCTTTGACAATAAACTTTATTCTTTTGATGGTACAAACCTTACTCATATTCCAAATCCACAAAATAGTTTTATAACTTTTAAACTTGAAATAGTTTTTGATGATCATGTTATTATTCCCTATGTTGAAGAAGTAATAGATTTAGATTATATTTTTTATTTATATAAATATGACGGTTCCAATCTAGTTGAAATTACAGGAACTCCCTCTGCAATTTTTCACGGAATACAAGTCTATGAAGGAGTTAACAAACTTTATATTTCTTTTTCGAATCATGCCACTCTTAACTCGACCCTATACGAATATGATGGAAATAGCTTGAATGAAATACTTTCTTCACCTTACTATGAACCTCGCTTATTAACCAAATTCAATGGAAAGGATATATTTTCTCTTTATAATCCAACCTCAGATAGAGCAAGTCTATTTGTTTATGACGGAAATACATTTGAAGAAATTAGTGGACCGCCCGATACAAGAATCATTAGGTTTGGAGGACAAATGAATAATAAGCTTTATTTGTCTTATGTTGATGTTTTCACAGAAACAGCTGAATTATATAGCTATACAATAGGTGATACCCAAGTTCAACTGGTTCCTAATCTTCCTTCGGGGGCATCTTTAATAGGGTTTGCAAAAAAATTTAATGATTATTTGATTTACCTGTTTGAGGATGCGAATGATGAATATAAATTATTTGCAAAAGATGCGAATGATCAATTTTGGGATTTAAATCCTCAAAATTATCACTATAGAAGCATTGATTTTCAAATGGGGAACTCATTATTTTTCACCTATTATAATAGTAACTACTCTCATGAATTTTTTATGTGGGATGGTTTGTTAAATACACCAAATTACAGCCAATCGCTTAAAGATATTGTAGTTTTTCCAAATCCTGTCTCAGATAATGTTATTGTTGATGTTCCAAACGAACTGTCTTTGCAAAACGCAGAAATAAATATATATTCTATCGACGGTAAAATGGTTTACCAGCAAGCTATAAAAAGCAACAGCTCACAACTTGAAATTCCATTAGATGAACTGAAAAGCGGAATTTATATTTTGGAATTAAAAGCTGAAGATAGAAATATTCGAACCAAAATTATTAAAAAGTGATTTTTTCAAACATTCAAAATTTTCAAACACATGTTTTTTGAATTTCGGGTTATGCAACTCTCACAAGCTTTTTCCCGGCAAAATAATTTTAAAACATATTTTTAATTATTTTTGCCCAACAAAACAGGGTTATGTACAAAAGAATTTTACTAAAGCTCTCGGGTGAAGCGTTAATGGGAAAACAACAATACGGAATTGATCCCGGACGATTGAAAGAATATGCACTTGAAATTAAAAAAGTAACCGACAAAGGCATTCAAGTTGCCATTGTCATTGGAGGCGGAAATATTTTCCGCGGACTTTCGGGAGCAAGCAGCGGAATGGATCGGGTACAAGGCGATCATATGGGAATGCTTGCCACGGTAATTAATGGGTTGGCCTTGCAAAGCGCACTGGAAAACGAAGGCGTACCTACACGTTTGCAAACTGCCATTAACATCAACGAAGTTGCCGAGCCTTTTATCCGTAGAAAAGCCATCCGCCATCTGGAAAAAGGTCGAGTGGTTATTTTTGGCGGAGGAACAGGAAATCCGTATTTTACTACTGATTCAGCTGCTGTTTTACGAGCCATTGAAGTTGATGCCGACGTTATCTTAAAAGGAACCCGCGTAGACGGAATTTATACCAGCGATCCGGAAAAAGACAAACTTGCCACTAAGTTTGATTTTATTACCTTTGAAGATGTGTTGAGCAAAGGCTTAAAAGTAATGGATACCACAGCTTTTACTTTGAGTCATGAAAACAAACTGCCGATTATTGTTTTTGATATGAATACCGAAGACAACTTGCTGAAAGTAGTCTCGGGAGAAAAAATAGGAACGACTGTTAATTTGCATTAAAACAAAATTAAAACCTCCGCAATTGCGGAACGAATGTTATGGAAGAAGAAATTGATTTAATAATGGAAAGTACAGAGGAATCCATGATAGGTGCTCTGAAACATTTGGAAAAACAGTTTCTAAATATTCGCGCCGGAAAGGCATCACCTGCTATGTTGGGAAGCGTAGTAGTTGAATATTACGGCAATCCGACGCCACTGAGTCAAGTGGCAAACATCAACACGCCCGATGGAATGACAATTACCATACAACCTTGGGAAAAATCGATGATTTCCGAAATTGAAAAAGGAATTCTTTATGCAAATCTCGGGTTTAATCCGATGAACAACGGGGAAAGTGTTATCATCAATGTTCCGCCGTTAACTGAGGAAAGAAGAAAAGAGCTTGCAAAACAAGCAAAAGCCATTGCCGAAGAAGCCAAAATCGGGATTCGAAACGACCGGAAAAATGGAAATAACAGCCTGAAAGAGTTGGATATTTCCGAAGATTTAAAGAAGGCATTGGAAGAAGATATTCAAAAATTAACGGATAATTACATCAAACGTGTGGATGAGATTTATGCCAAGAAAGAAAAAGAAATTATGACGATTTAATTTTTTAAAAATACATTTTTCAAAGCGACTTTTTCCAGTCGCTTTTTTTATTGAAGTCCAGTCGGAAGTTAACTTTGTAAAGCTTCTTCATGTCTTTGTAGCTTTCATTTTTTTTAAATTTTTTTAAAAGTATCTTTGCGCTTTAAATACCATATTATGAATACTACGACTGTATCAGATTTATTACGGACAGATTCGATAAACCAAAAAATAACCATCTCCGGATGGGTACGTGCTTTCAGAAGCAATCGTTTTATTGCTTTGAATGATGGTTCTACTATCAAGACCATCCAATGTGTTGTTGATTATGAATCTTTTGATGATGCTATTTTAGATAAAATAAATGTAGGAGCAGCGATTTCCGTTTCCGGCACCTTGGTTGAAAGTCAGGGGAAAGGGCAAACTGTGGAAATTCAAGCAGATACGGTTGATATTTTAGGAGAAGCAAATCCTGATGAAGTAAAATTAACCATTCTTTCGCCCAAACGTCATTCTCTCGAAACACTTCGGGAACAAGCACATTTAAGAATACGAACCAATACTTTTGGGGCTGTAATGCGCGTGCGTTCCAAGCTTGCATTTGCAATTCACAAATACTTCGACGAAAAAGGTTTTTTCTATATGAATTCGCCTATCATTACGGGAAGCGATGCTGAAGGAGCAGGCGAAATGTTTACAGTTTCTTCATTTGACTCAAAGAATCCGCCTTTGACCAAAGACGGGAGTATCGATTTTGAAAAAGATTTTTTTGGAAAAGAAACACACCTTACCGTAAGCGGGCAATTAGAAGCTGAAACTTATGCGATGGGATTGGGAAAAGTTTATACATTCGGTCCTACTTTTCGGGCAGAAAATTCCAATACCAGTCGTCACCTTGCCGAATTTTGGATGGTAGAACCTGAGGTCGCTTTTTACGATTTGGATGACACTATGAATTTGGCAGAAGACTTCATCAAATACATCCTTACTTATGCCTTGGAACATTGCGAAGATGATTTGGAGTTTTTAGAAAACAGACTGCTTCAAGAAGAAAAAAACAAACCGGAATCGGAACGCAGCGCTATGAGTTTGCGTGAAAAATTGCAGTTTGTCGTCAGTAATAAATTCGTGAGAATCAGCTATACAGAAGCCATTGAAATTCTCAAAAAATCAAAACCCAATCAGAAGAAAAAATTCAAGTATCTTATCGATGAGTGGGGTGTTGATTTGCAATCGGAACACGAACGCTATTTGGTTGAAAAACATTTTAAATCGCCTGTGATTCTATTTGATTATCCTGCCAAAATCAAAGCTTTTTATATGCGGTTGAATGAAGACGGAAAAACAGTTCGTGCCATGGATGTTCTATTCCCCGGAATTGGGGAAATCGTCGGAGGATCGCAACGGGAAGAACGCTATGATGTGTTATTGGAGAAAATGAAAGCGACGAATATTGATGAAAAAGAATTATATTGGTACCTGGATTTGAGAAAATTCGGAACGGCAGTGCACAGCGGTTTTGGACTCGGTTTTGAACGGATGGTTCAATTTACAACGGGAATGACCAACATTCGCGACGTAATTCCTTATCCGCGAACACCGGGAAATGCAGCTTATTGATATCAATAGCTGCTTGTTTATGTCTGAATCGTTGACAAAACCTTAAAAACCGATTGCTTATTTTTTTGAGTGGTTGGTTTTTTTTAACTTTATGAAGTATTGTAAAGAACTATGCTGAAGCAACAATTAAATTTAAAACTTTCTCAGAAGTTGTCACCTCAACAAATTCAGTTGATGAAGATGATTCAACTTCCAACGCTTGCATTTGAACAGCGAATCGCTCAAGAACTTCAGGAAAATCCGGCATTAGAACGCGGGAAAGATGAAGAAGCCTATGATGATGACCGAGATTCTTATGATGATAATTACGATGAAGGAAATGAAGTCATAGAAACCGATTTTGATGTCGACGATTATTTGAGTGATGACGAAATACCGAGTTATAAACTGTCGGCAAACAATTACAGTGCTGATGATGAAGACCGGGAAATCCCTTATGCATCAGGCGTTTCTTTTAATCAATATTTATTACAGCAACTCAATACTTTCCGTTTAACAGATGAAGAAAAAGAAATAGCGAAGTTTTTGATAGGAAGTGTGGATGAAAGTGGATACATCCGTCGGGAGGTCAGTGAAATTGTCGATGATTTGGCATTTACGCAAAATTTTTATACCACAGAAGACCAGGTGCTACGCGTATTGTCGGTTGTTCAACAATTGGATCCTGCGGGAGTGGGTGCACGCGATCTACAAGAATGTCTTTTGTTGCAATTAGATAGAAAAACGGATTTGCCTTCAATTGTTCTTGCTAAGGAAATATTGACTGATTCCTTTGATCAGTTTATAAAAAAACATTATGAAAAACTTCAACAGAAAATGAGTATTTCCGAAGATCAGCTTCGGGAAGCCATTCGGGAAATTGAGATGCTAAATCCAAAACCGGGCGGGAGTTATGCCGGAAATACGAAAGCAATCGAACACATTGTTCCCGATTTTACCATCCGGATTGTCGATGGCGTGTTGGATTTGACGCTAAACGGACGAAACGCGCCTGAGCTTCACGTTTCCTCGGAATATTCTAACATGCTGAAAGGCTATAAAGAAGCTAAAAAGAAATCAAAGTCTCAGACGGAAGCAGTGCTTTTTATCAAGCAAAAATTAGATGCCGCCAAATGGTTTATTGATGCCATTCGCCAAAGACAGCAAACGCTTTATGTTACTATGGATGCAATTATGAATCATCAGGAGGAATATTTTATGACCGGCGATGAGCAGAAATTAAAACCGATGATTCTAAAAGACATTGCCGATAAAATCAATATGGACGTTTCTACTGTATCACGAGTTGCCAATAGTAAATATGTGGACACGCCTTACGGGACGAAATTAATTAAGGATTTTTTCAGTGAAGCAATGAAGAACGACCAAGGAGAAGAGGTCTCAACTCGGGAAATCAAAAAGATATTGGAAATTACCGTGGCAGAAGAGGACAAGCGCAAACCGCTGACAGATGACAGGCTGGCAAAAATATTATTAGAGAAAGGGTATCCGATTGCCCGACGAACGGTAGCAAAATACCGAGAACAATTAGACATACCCGTAGCACGCTTACGAAAAGAAATTTGATGAGAATATTCCTTCAAATCGGCTCGATTCTATATCATCCGCTTTTGATTCCGTTGATTGGAAGTGTACTGTATTTTTATCTGACACCGAGATTTATCGATTGGGAATGGGCCGGAATTCATCTGATGTCTATTATGATTATTACCATTGCCATTCCGTTGGTGGTGTATTTCATTCTGCGTTCATTGGGTTTGGTGGAGTCAATTTATCTTAAAAATGTTCGGGAAAGACGCTATCCCCTAATGATTCTCTGTCTTTTACTTTTATTGATTATCAAAAAAGTTCTCCATCCTTATGACAATCCGGAACTTTATTTCTTCTTTGTGGGATTGTTGTTTTCATCCACTTCGGCTTTAATTATGGTTTTGTTGAGGGTAAAAGTCAGTTTGCATCAGATTGGAGTAGCGGCATTGTTGGTTTTTCTGATAGGATTAAGTGTACATTTTAAGATTCATTTATTGGCAACCATAAGTTTTTTATTGTTTTCCAACGGTTGGGTCGCTTCTTCCAGATTGTCTGCAAATGCACATACGATTCCTGAATTGATTATCGGATTCTTTGTTGGTGCGCTTCCGCAATTTGTTTTATACAATTCTGGGTTATAAAATATAGAAAATCAATCCGACTTTCATGCTGTTAAAATCGATGGCATC
>CAZWVT010000074.1:1400-7325 GCA_964636665.1 uncultured Flavobacteriaceae bacterium | reverse complement strand
GCCGAAATAAATACGAAGAAAATGCACAAATGTTCATTATCAGCGAAATGCTGAAAACTGCACGTAAGGAAGCTAAATTGACACAGGAACAATTAGCGGAAAAGGCGGGGACAAAAAAAGTTACATTTCCAAACTTGAAAACGGAAAAGGGAATATCCAACTCTCAACATTAACCCGAATTTTCGAGCAGGGTTTAAACAGAAAAATCGGGTTTGCTTTTCTTTAAATTTAATAGCATAAAATACTGATGAAATATTTGCTTAAAATTATCATTATCTAAATCGCGAAAATGAAATTCAAGAAATTTACGAACTCAATTCAGAACAAAATTCTGAAATTGCTGAAGCTCGTGAACAAATTAAAAATTAATGATTATCTAACAAATGGGCAGGCAAATAAAGAGATTGATGAATGGCTAAAATCAATCTAATTTAGACAAGAACTGCCGATTTGTAATTTGTAGGAATTTTAAAATATTGATTTTTTTATATTTGATAAATAATTGGCTAAAATGGATTTATCCTGACAGTTGTACCTAATTTTAAAATCCCACATCATCCCTCTCATTTTGAATTTTTTAACTATCTTTCCCTTGTAAATTTTTATTTTGGAAGATACTTACATTTCGATAAAACAGTGGCACGAGGACGACCGACCTCGTGAAAAGCTTTTATTAAAAGGGAAAATGGCGTTAAGTGATGCCGAACTCCTTGCCATTCTTATTGGTTCCGGAAGTAGAAATGAAAGTGCTGTCTCGCTAAGTCAGCGGATATTGGCTGATGCAGGAAATAACCTCTCAGCGTTGGGAAAATTTACCATCAACGATTTAATCAAATTTAAAGGCATCGGAGAAGCAAAAGCAATCACCATAATGGCTGCGATGGAACTGGGCAGAAGACGTCGGAATGAAGAAGCGGTAGAACAAAAGAAAATCACGAGCAGCACTTCGGTTTTTGAATATTTTCAACCCTTAATCGGGGAATTGCCTCACGAAGAGTTTTGGATTTTGTATCTAAACAATTCCAATAAAATTCTACGACACATGCAATTGAGCAAAGGAAGTATTACAGGAACTCTGGTCGATATTCGGTTGCTTTTTAAAGAAGCCTTGCTTCTGGGAGCGGTCAGTATCATTCTGGCACACAACCATCCGTCGGGAGTTCTCAGACCCAGTCAACCCGATATGAATATTACCAAAAAAATCAAAGCTGCGGGCGAACAATTGGACATAAAAGTTTTGGATCATTTAATCATCACAGAAACGAATTTTTTTAGCTTTGCCGATGAAAATCTATTGTAAAATTCTATGCTTGTAATCTACACGCCCAAAATAACGCCGCGGATTGAATATTCGTTTAAGCATATTTGTAAAAGAATTTTAGGGTTAGAAATACAATTTACAAGTGATACGGAAGAATTTATAAAATATCAAGGAGTTAAAATTTCCTACGACAAAAAACCGCTTCACGACGAATTGTTTTTTCAAGCTGCCGGATTTTTAGACCAACAAGGCATAGAAACGGTTGAAATCATTGTAAAACCTTGGGAAGAAACCGTAGGATTCTTTTCAGTTTCTCAACAAAGCAGGCTGCCTTTTGATATTTTCTCTGCTTCGTTTTATATGCTGAGCCGTTATGAAGAATATCTGCCTCACGTAAAAGATGAAAAAGGACGTTTTACGGCGCGTGAATCTTTGGCATACAATGAAGGATTTCTGATGCAGCCGGTGGTGGATATTTGGGCTTATAAATTCAGAAAAGTGTTGTCGGCGCATTTTCCCGATTTGATTTTGGAAATAAAGCCGCAGCAAATGTCAGTAACTTCCTTGATTGAAGCATCAGAACCATTTATCTATGCTCAAAAAGGAATTTTCAGAACGATTATTGGCAGTGTTACCGATTTATTGAGCGGTAATTTCAGAAAACTATTTATGCGGGCAAAAGTGATTTTACGAATAAAAAGAGACCCCGGAGATACCTTTAAGTGGATTGTAAATACCACAAAACACAGCAATTTCAAAAGCATCGTTTTTTTTATGTTGGGCGAGGCGACAGCCATCAATAAAAGCATGAATTTCCACAGGAAAAAATTAAAATTATTGATTAAATATACCAACGACTACACAGAAACCGGATTGATTTTTTCATTTAAAAGTTTGACAAATCCTGAGTTGCTGAAAAAAGAAAAGAACCATTTAGAAAGCATCACCCATCGGGCAGTTGAAAGTTCGATCAATGCTGAATTGTTGGTAAATCTGCCGGAAATTTACCGCCAATTGATAGAGTTGGAAGTAAAAAATGATTACACCATGGTTTTTTCGGATATGCCGGGATTTCGTGCCGGTACTTGCACTCCTTTTCTCTTTTACGATTTGGATTATGAAATTAAAACTCCTTTGATGTTACAACCCGTCGCTGCTCATACTCAGATGTTTTCTACAGCCAAATATTCAAATAGCAAAGAGCGGACGATTAATGAACTTTTAAAGGTCGTCAATTCGGTCAATGGTCATTTTATAATGATTTTTTCTAATAATGATTTTTCTGCTACACCACAAAATCAAGTGTGGAGAAAGTTTTTTTCTGAAAAGTTTAATTTTAATAATTAATATAAACTTCATAAAACAGAATGTATGTTTAAATACCAGATGTTAATTGCCGCATTCCTTTTTACCGTAATGAGTTGGGCACAAGACAAAACCATTCATGATTATAAATTTGTTATAGTTCCCGAGATTTACGATTTCCAGAACAGCAAAAATGAATACCGGCTTAATGAAATGACTAAATTCTATTTGGAGCAGCAGGGATTTTATGTTTACTATCAAGAAGATTTTCCTAAGGATTCTAATTGTGAAGGATTGTATGCAGATGTGATTAAAAAGAACACACTTTTTGGAACACGTCTTCAGTTGGTTTTAAACGATTGTAAGAAAAATACGGTTTTTAGCTCTCGGGAAGGTAGCAGTAAGTTTAAAGAACTTCATAAAGCACATCAGGATGCGTTGCGCAGTGCCATGCAAACTCTTCCGAAAGTGAATATGAAAGGGGTAGAACTTGCAACTAAAAAAGGAATAAGTGAAAAAACGACTTTATCCAAATCTGAAAAACAGAATGCAGAAACCAATCACTATATCAGAGAAGGTCGTGTTTATGTATTACAAGAACTAGATTCCGGATTTTCATTATATCTAAAAAGTGACTCCGAGGATTTAATGCTGACAGGAAAAATCATCCGTTTTGGAGATACTTATACATTTCTAGATGAAACTGGAAAAACCGGAAGTGTCATTTTCGATACTGAAGAAACGTTTGTTGTTGAATTTGCTGAAGAAAAACAGCATTACAAACTCCTTGATTGATTTCTGAATCAATCGCAGGGAAGGATTTCCTTTCCGTCAATGCTGAAGCTTAATTTATCGGTGTATAATAAAAAATTCGGCGAGCCTGTAAAAATATGCGTAGCTTTTGAGACTTCACCGGCTCTCAATGTTTTTCTGTGCGTAGTCAACGGTAGGCTTTCTCTGTGTTCCTGAGTGCCGTAATTAAAAACCACCTGTCGGTCGTAATAATTGCGAAACTGGATTTGCCATTCGTATCGGGCTCCGTTCTTTTTTAATAGTCGGGCGCGATATTCAATGTTTTCATAACATTCAGTGGGTGTCCATTCCATCCAACTTCCTTCTTGGGAATAACTGACACTTTGATTGATTGAGAAAAAGAATAAAAATAAAAACAGAACTCCAATATATTTCATAGCTGATGGTTTTTGTTGAGAATGAATTTATTACAATAAAAATAAACCAATAAATTGAATTTGTTTATTTCTCTTGTTGAAATTTTTTGGGAGATTCTTCATCATCATCCGTTACTTCTTCCGCAATCTTGCTGCCCAATTGCTCTTGATTAAAAATAACCTGAGTTTCAAGAGAACGTCCGATATCAAAAATACTGGTAATCTGCAATCCTTTTTTATAAGGAATCACAATAGTTTCATAATCCGTTGTGGGACCAATTTTCTTAACTTGCAAAGTAGTTGGTTCGTTCTCATTTAAAGGAATTCTCGCGTAGTTAATGGTGGCGGGTAACGTTTGCCAGTTTCTCGTATCCGCTTCTTCTAAGGCAGCACCTGCACCGTCAGCAAGAAGACGCGTCAAATTACCGATTTCTTTTCCACCCATTTGTTCGGCAACTTGACCCAAACCGTAGGAAGTTGCTTTTTTAGTGGCAAAACGCAAAATCATATCACCTATTTCTCGGAACATGCGATCCCGAAGGGATTGTTTGGCAATGTAAAAAAAGTTTTGTGACAATTGGAGTGGATATTTCTTGTTGTCCTCCGTAACAATACTTGCGGTACTGTAGTAACTTTCGCTTTGCTCGTATTTGGGAATGGCAATTACATTAATCGAAGCTTGCGAACCCGACGGTAACGCAATGACCAAATCATCTTCACCATCATCATAAGTAGCCACAAATACGCCACCAACTCCGGATGCTGAAAGTTTTGTTTGTCCTTTTTGAGGACCGCGCCCGTTTTCCCAAAATACAATCACTTCTCCGGAAGCATTGGGTGCTTCAACCACATCGGCATAACGTTTTTTATAAAGTGAATATTCATCACGAAACCCCAATATCCTACTTGTACGAAGCAAATCTTGTTTTAATTGTTCCGGAATCGGTACGCCGAAATAAACATTGTCATTTTCCAAAAATATGATTTCCGCATTCCGATAGGCAATAAAAGCATTGTTGATATCGCCGGTAGTTTCGTAAAGAATTCCTTGGAGAATTTGTGAAAAAGCATCTCGGCTGTACTTGTTTTTATTGTTGTTATAACGCAGGTTTAATTCGTGAAGTTTGATGTCAATTCTTTTGGCTTCCACCAATGCGGCTTGAGGATTATTCAGAGCAAAAAAATTAAGCGCTTTATAATAATGGATAATTACTTTTTCAAAATCTTCCCCTTTATAAGCTTCCTGCATCGGATTGACAAATTTGGCTGCCACTGCTTGACCTACACTGCTTCGGATACGGTCATCAATCATCATGTAGGCTTCTTCAAAAAGGCGGTTGCTCTCTTCGTAATTTCTGTTCATATGCTCCACCTTTCCTTTTTCCATCAGATAAAGCAATCTGTTTCTGGATGCATTCAGGAATTTGTTGGATTCAATTTCGGCTGATGCAGCAATAAAATTTCCTTGTTTAATATGATTCTGAATGGCAACAGTACGATCCTGATACCGAGCTCCGGCAGCACATGAAACAAAGAGAAAAGCAAAAGAAATGATATAGAATAACATTCTTAGCCTTAGGGCTATGACTCTCATAATCAGAATGTTGGTTTAATTTGTAGTGAAAGCAACGGGATGCTTTTACTTCAAATATTTTTTGATTTTATTCTCGCCCATCCAAACCTTTTCATTGGTTTCCAGATTGGTAAGTTCCAAATCTATCTGATAGAAGATTGTCTTTTCTCTTCTGTTTTGGTCAACAATAGAGTTGATGGTTCCTTGCAACATAAAGTCTGCACCCATTTCCATTCCGAAACTTTTCATCGTTTGTTCTGAAGCATAATTTTGTTGGTCTGCACGTTCGGCACGCAATTCTTCACGTTTGTCGCCCGCCTGAACCAAACGCATGCGCCCGGAATTGACAATGGCTCTTTCAATGTCTTTGGAAAAAGTCTCGGTGGCAATGTGTTCGTGAGATTTGTTGGTTATCATTCCAACGATAATAACCGGTTGTTTTCCCTGATTTCGAGAAGTAAAAGTATTGTACCACGAATGGCTCATTAAATTTTGGGTTATTTCCTCTGCGGTAAGCCTGGAGTCTGTTTCGTTCCAACGACCGCTTAGGTCATGGACTGATGATTCTGATACGCGCTGTACTTTGGTAGCACACGAAGCCATTAAAATAGACAGCA
>CAZWVT010000074.1:0-1300 GCA_964636665.1 uncultured Flavobacteriaceae bacterium | reverse complement strand
CTTTTATTTCATCCGGAAGAAATTCATGAGGAACAAAATTGGACTCGTAATCGTGGGCATATTGATAATTCTGACCATAACCTAATTCTTTCATAAGTTTTGTAGGTGCGTTTCTAATAGATAAAGGAACAGAAAGATCGCCGGTTTCTTTTACTTTCTTTTGTGCTGCATTGATGGCTTTATATGAAGCATTGCTCTTTGGAGAGCCGGCAAGATAAATGACACACTGACTTAAAATAATACGTGACTCCGGATACCCGATAACATTCACCGCTTGAAACGTATTGTTAGCCAAAACCAAAGCCGTAGGATTGGCATTTCCGATATCTTCAGAAGCAAGAATAAGCAGCCGTCTGGCAATAAAGCTTACATCTTCTCCGCCTTCAATCATTCTGGCAAGCCAATAAACTGCGGCATTGGGATCGCTCCCGCGAATGGATTTAATCAAAGCGGAGGCAATGTCATAATGTTGTTCGCCGGCTTTGTCATAACGAACTGTATTTTTTTGTACTTTCTGCATCACCAAATCATTGGTGATTTCAATGTTTTGTCCGCTTTCCGAGAGTGCGATGAGTTCTAATAAATTCAATAATTTTCGCCCGTCACCGCTCGAAACGCTGATTAGCGCATCTGTTTCTTTAAGCGTAATATTCTTTTTGGACAAGACAACATCTTCTTTGATTGCACGTGCTAAAAGTGCTTCTAAATCTTCTTTATTAAAAGGTTCAAGGACATAAACCTGACAACGGGAGAGAAGAGCAGGAATAACCTCAAAACTCGGATTTTCCGTCGTGGCGCCTATTAACGTAATCCAGCCTTTTTCTACTGCTCCCAATAAGGAATCTTGTTGCGATTTACTGAATCGATGAATCTCATCAATAAACAAAATCGGATTTTTTTCAGTAAATAAAGTATCGCTCTTTTTTGCTTTTTCAATGACTTCTCTGACAGCGGCCACACCACTGTCAACGGCGCTGAGCGTATAAAACGGACGCTCACTTTCTTTGGCGATAATGGTTGCCAAGGTCGTTTTTCCTGTTCCCGGCGGTCCCCAGAATATCATCGAGGGAATCATTCCCGATTCCAATTGAGCGGTAAGCGTTCCATTCGGTCCCACCAAATGCAACTGACTGATGTATTCATTTAATTTTGTCGGACGTATGCGTTCTGCCAGTGGAGTGTTCATACGACAAAATTACAATATATTCTGTGGAATGGTCTTGTTTTTATGCTTCGCCTCTGCCAAAATAACATAACTTTGAGAACGGGTCGTTTTTTGTTGGATGAATAGCATGAAAAA
>CAZWVT010000073.1:0-7770 GCA_964636665.1 uncultured Flavobacteriaceae bacterium | reverse complement strand
CTACTTAGCTCAAATCAAAATTCCGTGGAAATACGATTGATTTATGGGGTTTATGTCTTGATATTTCAAATTTCGTTTGTCATAATAAAAGATTTATTAATGAAAAACGTGCTACAACATTTTCGTTCATATCTCTCCATTCAATCGTAAATAATGATCGGTATAAGAATCTTTTTCGCTTTGCTAAGCCGTTTTATTTAAAATTTATATTTTAGCATTTCATTAACCGATTGATAAAATGGAAGAAGCCACTGATTCCCCTAAAAAGGGTATTTTAAATAAAGCACTTGATTTAGTTGAAAGAATGGGTAACAAGTTACCCGATCCCGCAATTCTGTTTTTTTACTTGCTCATCTTTGTATGGGTTTTATCGGCAATTCTCTCTCCGTTTGATTTTGGGGAAGTTCACCCGATGACGGGTAAAAGTTTGAATGTTGAAAACTTACTTACCGGAACTCAATTGGCGGCTTTTCTGGCAAGTATGGTCAATACGTTTGTTCTTTTTGCGCCCTTGGGAATTGTGTTGGTGGCCATGCTTGGGGTTGGAGTGGCAGAACACTCCGGGTGGATTGATGCCGGGTTGAAAAAACTCCTGAATTTTACACCTAAAAAGTTACTCACTCCGATGCTCATATTTATTGCCATCGTAAGTCACACAGCTGCAGATGCCGGTTATGTACTTGTGATTCCGCTGGGAGGTGTGATTTTTTATGCGGCGGGCAGACATCCTTTAGCAGGAATTGCAGCAGCTTTTGCCGGAGTATCCGGTGGGTTTTCAGCAAATTTTATCCCTTCCGCTATCGATCCGCTCATTATGAGTTTTACGTTGGAAGCTGCAAAAATTCTCGACCCTGCAATTAATTTGAATCCTTTAAACAACTGGTATTTTACCTCTGCTTCCACGTTGTTAATCGTGCTCGTTGGTTGGTGGATTACCGATAAAATAATAGAACCGCGGCTTTCAAAAGTGAAAGTGGATGGAGATGAGGACCAAATGCCTAAAATGGAAAAGGTAACAGCAAAGGAAAGTAAAGCTTTCTGGCTTGGACTTTTGGCTATGGTAATTGGAATGGTTGGTTTATTTTTATGGGCTTTTCCGGAAAATTCAGCACTCAGAGGACCCGATATGGTGGATCCAGAAGTTCAATCTCTCACATCTTTCCATGCGCCATTAATGCAGGCAATTGTACCGTTGATCTTTGTTTTTCTGTTAATTCCGGGTCTTGTATTTGGTTTTGTGTCCGGTAAATATAAATCTTCAGCAGATTTGATAAAAAGTATGACCAAATCCATGGAAAGTATGGGCTATTACATTGTAATGGCCTTTTTCTGTGCCCTTTTCATTGATGCTTTTTCACGTTCCAATATCGGACTTTTGATTGCCGTTAAAGGAGCAAACTTCCTTCAAGCATTGGAATTGCCCGGTCAAATTACCATTGTAGGAATCATAGTGCTAAGTTCATTAGTAAATTTACTTGTCGGTTCTGCATCTGCCAAATGGGCACTTATAGCACCTATTTTTGTTCCTATGCTCATGCAATTGGGAATTTCTCCCGACCTTACCCAGGCAGCTTACCGGGTCGGAGATTCTGTTTCCAATATAATCACTCCATTATTACCTTATTTTCCTCTTGTGGTTGTATTTAGTCAACGCTATGTCAAAGGAATGGGAATTGGAACCCTCATATCTATGATGCTGCCTTACTCTGTTATTTTTCTAATAGTCTGGACTTTATTCTTACTGGTGTACTGGTGGCTTGGAATTCCATTGAGTTTTGAGGCGAATTACCTTTATCCGGCACCTTAATAAATACTGTCAAATTATTTTAATGGTTAATGAGTGCACATTTCTGGCAATGTTTGAAATACATTGACAGTTTTCCTCAGCCCTGTGTTATACTCTCGATTTCAATTTTTTTGGACGGGAAGCGTGAAACGTTGGATTAATTGAAATTGAGAATTGAAAGTTGAAAATTTGAGCTTCCCTAAATAGCGTTGACCATTAACCATTAACCATTAACCATTATTCTGTTGTACGTTTTTAAGATTTTTGGCGTTAATAAATTCAGGTGGATGCTAATTGCTTTTTTTCGCAATAAACGCTGCACTCATCTGAACTTTCAATATATTTATGCCAAAAAATAACATTCCTTATGAAAAAGAATTTAATCATTCTTTCTGTATTTGTACTTCTTTCATTATCAGGCTTTTCACAACAAACTGCAGTTTACACCCATCCGCTTGCAGAATATAATCGGGCATTGGAATTGTTTCAAAATAAACAGTATCAGGCTGCACAAAATTTGTTTGAAAAGATAAAAAACGAAACCGATGACATTTTTATCGAGAGTGATGCCGCTTATTATATTGCAAATACCGCCGCACGTTTAAATCAATCGCATGCTGATGTGCTGATGGAAGAATTTGTGGACAAATATCCGTTTAGTTTAAAAAGAAATTCTGCCCAATTGGAAATTGCGAATTTTCATTTCGACAGCGGAAGGTTTTCCCAAGCACAACGATGGTATGATCAATCCGACGTGTCCGTGATGAGTGCAGAAGAAAAGGAACGTTATTATTTTAATATGGGCTACATTCATTTTAAAGCCAATCGAAATGATGAAGCCGTAGAATCGTTTAATAAAGTCACAAATTCAGATAAATACGGTTCGCAAGCAAAATACTATCTCGGGTTTATTGCTTATGAAGGCGATGATTACGAAACAGCCTCCGAAATTTTTGAAGAAGTAAAAGATGAGGAACAGTACGGCAAGGAAGTTTCCTACTATCAGGCGGATATGAATTTCAAACAAGGAAATTTTCAACAAGCCATAACACTTGGAAAATCGCAATACGATAATGCCGCTCCGCAAGAAAAAAATCAGCTTTCCAAAATTATCGGAGAAAGTTATTTTAATTTAAAACAATACGACGAAGCCATTCCTTACTTGACTGCATACCGAGGCACGCGCGGAAAATGGACCAATACCGATTACTACCAACTGGGCTATGCTTATTACCAACAAGGAGATTATCAAAAAGCCATTGGTGAATTTAATAAAATCATCGGCGGAAAAGATGATGTTGCCCAAAATGCATACTATCATTTGGCAGAAAGCTATTTAAAGTTGGATCAAAAACAACAGGCTTTAAACGCTTTTAAAAACGCTTCGGAAATGGATTTCAGTTCCGAAATTCGCGAAGATGCTTATTTGAATTATGCCAAATTGAGTTATGAAATTGGAAACAGCTACAAACCCACACCGGAAGTAATTCTCGATTTTCTTAAAGAATATCCGAGCAATATCGCCAATTCTGAATTAAGAGAATTGTTGATTGATAGTTATTTGGTGTCCGGAAATTTTAAAGATGCCTTGGAATTGATGGAAACCAACAGGGAATTCTACAACAAAGAAGCCTATCAAAAAGTGGCATTTTACAGAGGATTGGAACTTTATGCCGCCAACAATTATCAAGAAGCACTGAATGTTTTCGAGAAAAGTTTAAAAGAACCGCATCAACCAATTTATACGGCGCGTGCCACTTATTGGAAAGCCGAAAGTCAATACCACCTCAATCAGTTTGAAAATGCATTAAGCAGTTATAAAAAATTCAACCAAATGGCGGTTGCAAAACAAACGAGTGAATACAAAAACTTGAATTACAATCTTGGATACGGTTATTTTAAACTCCGCAATTATCCGGAAGCAATTTCAAGTTTTAAAAGTTTTGTAAACACACCTCAGGTAGAAAACTCTTATAAAAAAGATGCTTATTTGCGTATTGGCGACAGTTATTTCGTGACGAGCAGCTATTGGCCGGCCATGGAAAATTACAACGAAGCTATTACTATTTCCGGAAAAGACGATTACGCACATTACCAAAAAGCAATCAGCTACGGATTTGTGGACAGAACCGAGCGAAAAATTGAAGAGTTGATTATTTTTATTCGGAATTACATAACTTCCGTTTATCGCGATGATGCACTTTATGAATTAGGAAACACTTATATCTCACAAAATCAACCGCAAAAAGCGATTGAAACCTATGACAAGTTGATTTCTGAAATTCCTCAAAGTTCATTCATTCCGCAAGCATTGATTAAGCAAGCCTTGTTGTATAACAATGAAGGAAACAGCGCCCGCGCTTTGGCAATCTTTAGAAAAGTGGTTGATGATTATCCCTCGTCATCAGAAGCGATGCAGGCCGTTTCAGCAGCAAAGAATATTTATGTTGCCGAAGGACGGGTGAATGAATACGCCGATTGGGTCAAGAATCTGAACTTTGTAGAATTCGGAGATACGGAATTGGACGACTCAACCTATTTGGCTGCGGAACAACCGTATATGGACAACGAAATGTCGGAAGCCAAAAAGCGGTTTGAGCACTATTTAAAACAATTTCCCGAAGGAAGACACGCCATCAAAGCCAACTTTTATTTGGGACAGATTTACTTCAACGAGAAAAATACCGACAAAGCCCTTCCGCACTTTGAATATGTTGCCAATAAAGAGCGCAATGCTTATACCGAGCAAGCACTGGCAAGAGCGTCCGAATTGTATTTGGGAAAACAAGACTACGACCGCGCGCTTGATTATTTAAAACGTTTGGAAACCAAAGCCGATTTCCCTCAGAACAAAATGTTTGCGCAAACCAATATTATGAAAGCTTCTTATGAATTGGGTCAATACACAGAAACCGTAATCTATGCCGAAAAAGTGTTGGCAAACAATCAAATTAACAATGCCATCCGAAGTGATGCTCAAGTTTTTATAGCACGTTCGGCGATGAAAACCGGCGATGAAAACAAAGCAAAAAATGCTTATTCCGAAGTTCAGAAAATTGCCACAGGAAATCTCGCTGCGGAAGCACTTTATTACGAAGCTTATTTTAAGAATAAAGAAGGCAAATTCGAAGCGTCCAATCAGGTGATTCAAAAACTGGCAAAAGATTACTCCGGTTATAAATTATACGGTGCAAAAGGGCTGACCTTGATGGCTAAAAATTTCTACGCATTGAACGATTCTTATCAAGCTGTTTACATTTTGGAAAGTGTGATTTCAAATTTTCAAGAATTCCCCGAAGTGATGGAAGAAGCGCAAGCGGAATTAAGAAAAATTAAGCAAGAAGAAGCCAAAACCAATGCTTCGGTAGATACAGAAGAGTAATCAAATCATTAAAAACTTTACAAACCTCGAAATTCATGATGTCTTTAAATAAAACATTTTATATCGCCGCTTTTTGTTCTTTGGGAATTTACTCAGGATTCGCACAAGAAAAAGATAAAGAAAGTGAACTGGGAACCGAAGTTGTGGAAATTGTCAAACCGTATTCTCCTTCCATTACCGATGCTTTTAAAATTAAAGCCATTCCACAAAGCACCGATTCAGTTTCCGGCGAGAAAAAAACGGTTACTTATGAAATTAATTCAGTTCCGGTAGCATCGACATTTACGCCGGAAAAGGGGAGGGCTGCCAATGTGGAACGTCCAAAAAGAGAAAAATTGTTTGCCAATTACGCCAAATTGGGAGTGGGAAATTACACCAATACTCTGGGCGAAGCTGCACTCAATTTCGACATCAGCCGAGAAGAAAATGCAAGCTTGTTTTTCCGACATAATTCCTCTCAGGGAAATATTAAAGATGCAGTTTTGGATGATTTTTATTACGATACGCGATTGGATGCAAAATATGCCAACCGCCAACGCGATTATTCTTATGATTTAAACCTCGGTTTGGAACATCAATCCTATAATTGGTACGGTGTGCCAACTCCTGATTTTTATTCCGCCGAACAATTGAGCGACATCGATCCGCTTCACAGTTTTTTTGCAGTAGCCGCAGGCGGAAATATCACCCTGAAGAATACTGCTTTTGAAGGCGGCAAAGCACGTTTGCGTTATTTGGGAGATTCTTACTCCTCCTCGGAAATTCAATTAACGCTGAATCCCGAATTTCTCTTTCCAATAGAGAATGTTTCCCTGCGTTTGGAAGCAGATATCGATTACCTTTCCGGTAGTTTTGACAACGATTTCCTATCGCAACAAGCACTATCTTACGGATTTTTAAAAGCAGGTTTCATTCCTTCATTTTCGTTTAGCAAAGACAATTTGTCGCTATCCATTGGAGCAGCTGCTTATTTGGGAATGGATTCCGAAAACAGCGAGTCTGAATTTTCGATACATCCCAGAGTGCGTGCCAATTACCGTTTAGACGAAGCCATTTCACTTTATGCCGGTGCGGAGGGCGGGTTAAAACAAAATTCCTATTACGACATCAAAGAAGAAAATCCGTTTGTTTCGCCAACCTTGTTTATCGCCCCGACAAAAAATGTGTACAAAGGCTATGCCGGAATCACCGGAATCCTCCAAGGACGATTTGGATATAACTTTAGAGTATCTCACGGAAAAGATGAAAACCGGGTGCTTTTTAAAGCGAATATGCCTGTGACAGGATTGGCAAATCTACAAGGTTATCACTACAACAATTCTTTTCAAGTGACTTATGACGATGTTGCCACCTTGGCTGCTTTCGGGGAATTTCAGATGAATTTTTCCGAGCGTTTGATGTTGGGAGTGAATGCAACCTATTTTAACCACACCACCGAATCCGACAATCCGGCGTGGAATCTGCCGAATCTCACTGCTTCCGTATTTTCGGATTTTAAAATCACCGATGCGCTAACCGGCGGACTTACGTTGTATTATATAGGAGAGCGAAAAGACGAATTTGCAGCAACTTTTTCCACTCCGGAGGAAGTAACCTTAGACGGTTATGCCGATGCAAATCTTCGGTTCACTTATGAAATCAACAATCGTTTTTCGGCCTTTTTAAACGGAAACAACCTGTTAAACAGTCAATACTCAAAATGGTTGGATTATCCCGTTCAGGGAATACAAATTATGGTGGGGGCTATTTACAGGTTTGATTGGAGGTGATTAAATTTTATATGGGAGTGATGTGATTGGATTTACGTTGGCAAGTATATTTATGCAATCCATATTAAAAACCAAATAAATAAAACCAAGCATACACTAATGAAAATCGCATAAAATAGTTGAGTTTTTTGACGTTCCCTTATGGCGCGGTCTTGAATTTGCAATTTAATTTTATTTAAGTCTTCTTCCGAAACAGATTCAAAAATTGGTTTTTTGGGAATATCTGAATCCGTAAAAATGGCTTCACGGTTATTATCTTTAAACTTTGCTCGGTTAGATGGGCGTTGCGCACGGTTTTGTTTCATCCGATTATTCATATCCTGAATATGACCTGCTCCAAAGCTCATTTAAAATTGATTTAAGTTTAAAATAAAATTTGACTCAAGGCTTAAAGTTATGCATATTTTCCTGATTCAAAAAAGTATCGGGTATTTCTTTAAAATGATGTAGAAATGCTATTTATTTTCGAATCAGGCGGTTTTTCAATAACCATTATTTTGCGTGAACAATACTGTCTCTTTTCTCCTTAAGTTGCAATGGTGGTAACCCAATTGAAACACGGTTGCTATCTACTTTCTTTAAATCATCAATCATCATTGCATATCCACCTTCTTGAGCTTTATAAGTTCCATAAATCTGCGGTTCTTTTTTATACACGTAATATTGGTCAATCATACTTGCTAATACTTGTGGCGAAGCAGATCCCTTAATTATAAATTCTTTCATTTTCGGAACGAAATAATTCATTCTGATGCTATCTTCAGTATGAAGCATAAAAAGATTAATATCAACCGGATTATCCATTGTTTGCAGTCCTACTAATTTTTCAGTGG
>CAZWVT010000072.1:0-7774 GCA_964636665.1 uncultured Flavobacteriaceae bacterium | reverse complement strand
AAAATTAATCTATAAAATCCGAAATAATGAAGATATTAGTCTGTATTAGTCATGTACCGGACACTACTTCCCGTATAAATTTTACGGATAACGACAGCAAATTTGACACAAACGGAGTTCAGTTTGTTATCAATCCCAATGATGAATTTGGATTGACACGCGCTATGTGGTTTAAAGAAAAACAAGGAGCCACCGTTCATGTTATCAATGTCGGCGGTCAGGAAACCGAATCCACACTCAGAAAAGCATTGGCAATAGGCGCTGATGAAGCCATCAGAATCAACATACCGGCTACAGATGGTTTTTCGGTTGCAAAACAATTGGCACAAGTGGTTAAAGAAGGGGATTATGATTTGGTAATAGCCGGAAGAGAATCGATTGATTACAATGGAGGAATGGTTCCGGGAATGATTGCGAAACTTACCGGTTTAAATTTTGTCAATACGTGTATTGGTCTGGAAGTTGAAGGATCAACAGCAACTGTTATTCGAGAAATTGACGGCGGAAAAGAAACCTTAAAAACTTCGCTGCCTTTAGTAATTGGCGGTCAAAAAGGAATCGTTGAAGAAAGCGATCTTCGCATTCCGAACATGCGAGGAATTATGCAAGCGCGTACCAAACCGTTGACAGTAAAAGAACCTGTGGAAACTGCTTCAGAAACAGAAGTCGTGAATTTCACAAAACCAGCTCCAAAAGGACCGGTAAAACTTGCGGAAACAGTTGAAGAATTGGTAGAATTACTTCATAATGAAGCCAAAGTAATTTAATTAAAAAAAGAAAATTATGTCAGTTTTAGTATATACAGAATCCGATCAGGGAAAATTTAAAAAAATCGCTTTTGAAGCAGTTTCTTATGCCAAAGGAATTGCAGATAAAATGGGAACATCAGTTACCGCTGTAGCCTTTAACGTGTCCGACACATCAGAATTGGGAAAATACGGAGCATCTAAAGTATTGGAAATTAATGATGAAAAATTAAATAAATTTAACGGAGAAGCCTTTGCCGATGTATTGGCTCAAGCCGCTAAAAAAGAAGATGCCAAAATCATTGTTTTGACATCAAGTGCAAACAGTAAATATATGGCTCCAACATTGGCTGTTGATTTAGAAGCGGGATATGTTCCGAATGTTGTGGAATTACCGGAAACGGGAGATTCATTTACTGTAAAACACAGTGTTTTTTCAAATAAAGCATTTGCAAATTCCGCAATAAATACTTCGGTAAAAATTATCGGAATCGGTAAGAATTCTTATGGTCTTAAAGAAAATGAGACCACACTTAGTACAGAAACTTTTACGCCAAATTTAGATTCGCACGATTTTGAAGTAGATGTTGTTTCAATAGAGAAATCTACTGACACGGTAAGTATTGCCGATGCAGAAATTGTTGTTTCGGGAGGACGCGGACTAAAAGGTCCTGAAAACTGGGGAATGATTGAAGATTTGGCAAAAGCGTTAGGAGCAGCTACTGCTTGTTCAAAACCTGTAAGCGATATGGGTTGGAGACCTCACGAAGAACACGTAGGGCAAACCGGAAAACCGGTGGCTTCCAATTTGTATATCGCTGTTGGAATTTCAGGGGCTATTCAGCATTTGGCAGGAATCAATGCATCAAAAGTAAAAGTCGTTATCAATAACGATCCTGAAGCACCATTCTTTAAAGCAGCCGATTACGGAATGGTAGGAGATGCCTTTGAAATTGTACCAAAATTAACCGAGAAAATTAAAGAGTTTAAAGCTCAAAACGGATAAATTAGATTTTTGTAATAAAGCCGGATGGAATTATTGTCCAGATAAAATACAGAAATCAATGTTCAAATAAAGGTCTGTTGACCTGTAATACTTTCATTGAAAGGCTGTTTAAAAAGGAAACTTCTTGTTTATTCAGCCTTTTTTAATTTATTATATAGGTTGTTGCTATAGATAAGTTTAATTTTGCAGCATGGATTTGATACGACTCACAATAAAAGGAATTTCTTACAGTCAAACACAAAATGGTGCTTATGCACTTATTTTAAATGAGATGGATGGAGAACGAAAACTTCCTATCGTAATAGGAGCTTTTGAAGCACAATCTATTGCCATCGCTTTGGAAAAAGATATTATTCCGCCACGTCCGTTGACTCATGACCTTTTTAAAAATTTCGCAGACAATTTCGGGATTACCATCGTAGAAGTCATTATTCATAAACTGGTGGATGGTGTTTTCTATTCCAGTATTGTTTGTCGAAACAAAAACAAAGAAGAAGTCATTGATGCAAGAACAAGCGATGCAATTGCTTTGGCGCTTCGTTTTCAAGCACCTATTTATACCCACAAGACCATTCTGGAAAAAGCGGGAATTTATTTAAAATCTACTGGAAAAGACGTTGAAGATGAAGTAGAAGACACTCCTGTTGAAAGCGCTTCCTTAGGTAAGAGTGATTATAGTAAAATGAATATCAAAGAATTGAATCAGCTATTGGATGAGGCAGTAAAAAATGAAAATTATGAAGTTGCAGCCAAAATAAGAGATGAAATCTCTAAAAGACAATAAATGAATAGCTTTTCTCTTCAAATAACAACCAACCTAATCTTTTTTATAATATGAGCATCAAAAACCGATTGATTATCATGAACTTTCTACAATTCTTTGTTTGGGGTTCGTGGTTAATTTCGCTCGGAACTTATATGAGCGTTACCCTTGGTTTTTCAGGATTAGAAATCGGAGGAGTGTATGCGACAATGGGAATTGCTTCTCTTTTTATGCCCGGTCTGCTGGGAATTGTGGCTGACCGATGGATGAACGCAGAACGAGTGATGGGAATTTGTCATCTGATCGGTGCCGCAACTTTAATTTATGCCACTACCGTTACGGACTACAGTACGTTTTACGTGCTGATGTTATTGAATGCATTGGTTTATATGCCGACAATAGCCCTGAATAATTCTGTTTCTTACAGTGTTTTAGAGCAAAAAGGATACGATGTCATCAAAGATTTTCCTCCCATTCGCGTTTGGGGAACCGTTGGTTTTATTCTTGCGATGTGGGTCGTGGATTTAATGGGGTGGACCAGATCCAAAGAACAATTAATAGTGAGTTCCATAGCTGCATTGATACTGGGATTGTATGTTTTTACGTTGCCATCCACGCCACCGCTTCAAAAAGAAAAAAGCAAAAGTTTTATATCTGCCATGGGATTGGATGCTTTTTCGCTATTTAAGGAAAAAAGAATGGCGGTGTTTTTTGTTTTTTCCATGCTGTTGGGAGCGGCACTTCAAATTACCAATGCTTTCGGAGGTCCTTTCTTAAATCATTTTGAAACTACCTATCCGGATTCTTTCGGAGTAAAACATCCCAATTTGCTATTGTCGATTTCTCAGATTTCAGAAACCTTATTTATCCTTACAATCCCGTTTTTTCTCAAACGTTTTGGGATTAAGAAGATTATGATTTTCAGCATGATTGCCTGGTTTTTGCGTTTTGCTTTATTTGGACTGGGAAATCCGGCAGAAGGATTGTATCTGCTCATCTTGTCGATGATAGTTTACGGAATGGCATTTGACTTTTTCAATATTTCAGGTTCCTTGTTTATCGAAAAAGAAGCAGGTGCTAAAATCCGTTCAAGCGCACAAGGATTGTTTATGATTATGACAAACGGTCTGGGAGCACTTTTTGGAGGAATAATCAGTGGGTGGGTCGTCGATTATTATACTGTTGACGGCATTCAGGACTGGCAAAGCATCTGGTTTGCATTTGCCGGATACGCATTAGTTTTAGCCATTATTTTCCCATTTGTTTTTAAATACGAACACAAACCTTTAAAAACATCGGAACTTACAAAATTATAAAACACACATCGACAACTTCATATAAAAGTAAGATTATTTAGCTTTTATACTAATCGGTATTTTTATATATTCGAAGTTAAGATTTAATAAAATTATGCAGCAATATCACGAATTATTAAAGCACGTATTAGAAAACGGAATTGAAAAGCAAGATCGTACGGGAACCGGAACTAAAAGTGTTTTCGGATATCAGATGCGGTTTGATTTATCAAAAGGATTTCCGTTGGTTACAACCAAAAAAATACATCTCAAATCAATTATTTATGAATTATTGTGGTTTTTAAAAGGAGATACCAATATCAAATATCTTCAAGAACAAGGCGTCCGGATTTGGAATGAATGGGCAGACGAAGAAGGAAATCTCGGTCCTGTTTACGGACATCAATGGCGAAATTGGAACAGTGAAGGAATCGATCAAATTTCTGAGGTGATTAAAACTTTAAAATCCAATCCGGACAGCCGAAGAATGTTGGTCACTGCGTGGAATCCGAGCGTCATGCCCGATACATCGAAACCTTTTTCAGAAAATGTTGCTAATGGAAAAGCAGCATTGCCGCCTTGTCATGCTTTTTTTCAATTTTATGTTGCCGACGGAAAATTATCGTGCCAACTTTATCAAAGAAGTGCCGATGTTTTTCTTGGCGTTCCTTTCAACATTGCTTCCTATGCGCTGTTGACACTAATGATGGCTCAAGTTTGCGGATACGAAGCAGGCGATTTTATCCATACTTTTGGTGATGTCCACATTTACAGCAATCATTACGAACAAGTAAAACTCCAATTGTCGCGGGAACTTCGTCCGTTACCAACAATGACTTTAAATCCTGAAATTGATACTGTCTTTGATTTTGATTTTGATGATTTTACGCTGACTAATTATGACCCTCATCCGCATATCAAAGGAAAAGTAGCAGTTTGATTTTCTAATTGACAAAAGTTTATTTGTGCTATTTTCCATAGCCTTTAGTTTTATCAATTAATTTGAGTACGGTAGGATTTTTAAGACTTCTTAACAAATTACCGCTTCAGAATTATTTATTTTTAAAGAATCAAAAAATCTATGCAACTCTATGAGTGACTTTGATTCTCTATACACTTTATTTACAGATACCAGAAATCGTACAGAATCTATATGTAAACCGCTTGAAATAGAAGATTATGTCATTCAACCGATTGTGGATGTTTCTCCTCCTAAATGGCACCTCGGACATACTTCATGGTTTTTTGAAGAATTTGTTTTAAAAAAATATAAATCTGATTATCAGATTTATAATGATGATTTTTCGTTTGTTTTTAATAGCTACTACGAAAATGTCGGAAAACGGGTAATGCGAACCAATCGCGGGAATTTATCACGTCCCGGCGTGGCTCAAATTTACGAGTATCGCCATTACGTAACTGAACATTTGCAAACGCTTCTTCAAAAAAAACCTTCGCAGGAGATTATTGATATTGTTACCATCGGAATTCATCATGAAAAACAGCATCAAGAATTACTGATTACCGATATTAAATACATTTTGGGTCACAATCCATTGTTTCCAAAATATAGCGATTTGTTTAATGAAAATTTAATACAAAAAATCGATTCAGATTGGATTTCAATAGATGAAGGAATTTATGAAATAGGGCATCATTCTGATGATTTTTGTTACGACAACGAATTGAGCCGACATAAAGTTTATCTGCAACCTTTTTTAATTTCCAATCGTTTGGTAACCAACGAAGAATATTTAGAATTCATGAATTTCGGAGGATATGCTGATTTTAATTTATGGCATATGGAAGGTCAAGATTGGATTCGAAACAATAAAATTTCACAACCGATGTATTGGCATAAAATCAAAAATGAATGGCATCAATACACATTAAACGGTCTCAAAAAAATAGATTTAAAAGCTCCGCTTAGCCATATTTCCTATTACGAAGCCTTTGCTTTTGCACAATGGAAAGGATGCAGACTTCCTACAGAATTTGAATGGGAAGTAGCAAATGCACAATTTGAGTGGGGCAGTCGGTGGGAATGGACAGAAAGCGCCTACCTGCCTTATCCTAATTATCAAAAACCGCCGGGAGCTATAGGAGAGTACAACGGAAAATTTATGGTAAATCAAAAAGTTTTACGCGGCAGCTCTGTAGCAACTCCTGAAAATCATACAAGACCAACGTATCGCAATTTCTTTCATCCACATTTGCGGTGGCAATTTACAGGAATACGATTGGCAAAATAATATTTATGAAAAACAATTTAATAAAACGCACAGAAGTTTTTAAAAATGATGTTCAAAAAGGATTTACTGATTATCCGAAACACTTGAGTTCTAAATATATTTATGATAAAAACGGCGATCGTCTGTTTCAAGATATTATGGCAATGCCGGAATATTACTTGACAGATGCCGAAATGGATATTATATCATCTAATAAATTAAAAATAGGAGAATTATTTAGAGACTGCGAAAACGGACTTGATTTAATTGAACTTGGTGCAGGCGATGGGAAAAAGACCAAAATTCTTTTGAAATACATGAGCGATAACCAGTTTAATTTCATTTATAAACCGATTGATATCAGTGAAAATGCTGTTCATTCTCTTACCGAAACCTTGGCTGTTGAATTGCCCGATTTAGAAACTGAACCTATCGTAGGAGAATATTTTGAATCTTTGGAACGTATTCAGAATCTCAATGAACGAAAAAAGGTTATTCTGTTTTTGGGAAGTAATATCGGAAATATGGAACATTCGCAAGCAATTGATTTTCTTGGAAAACTTAATGAGTTGATGAATGATGACGATTTGCTTTTTATAGGAATGGATCAGAAAAAAGATCCCGAAAAAATTCTCTCCGCTTACGATGATAAAACAGGAATAACGGCAGCATTCAATAAAAATATTTTAGAACGCATAAACAAAGAATTAGGCGGAAACTTTGATGTTTCAAAATTCAAACATTGGGAAACCTACAATCCGGAATCCGGAACAGCCAAAAGTTATCTGCTGGCAATTGAACCGATGAAAGTTTATATTGAATCACTTGAGTTAACAGTTTTATTTGACGCTTGGGAAAGTATTCATATAGAAATTTCACAAAAATACGATGATGCTTCAGCAGCAGAGATTGCTTTAATGTCAAATTTTGAAATTGTAAAAACCTTCACCGATTCTAAAAGATATTATAAAAATTACGTTTTCAAAAAAAATAAAATCCTGAGTCTCTAAATAAGAAGGGATTTTCAAAAATTATCTATATAACACACGAATCCTTATCTTCGCAAGATAATTTTTGAAAAAGTATAGTAATGAGACAAATTTCGCATCTGTTTTCAATTGTTTTTACACTTCTATTATTTTCTGTATCACATGCGCAGCAGGAAATAGGAAATCAACATTTTTTTGATGAATTTACTTACCGTCAAGGGAATCAATACCGAACAGCATCCGGTAATCCCGGACCAGAATATTGGCAAAATCAAGCCGATTATGTTATTGAAGTTTCTTTAGATGATAAAAATCATGTCGTAAGTGGAAGTGTAAAAATAACTTACACAAATAACAGTCCCGAAGATTTAAATTTTATTTGGCTTTATTTGGAGCAAAACCGATTTACTGAAGATTCTCGAGGTACTTTTATGACGCCTGTTTCTGGAAATCGTTATGTTGGCGATGTGGAAGGCGGGTATGAATTGAATAATGTAAAGGTTCAGACCGAATCGGGAACCTTAAAAAAATATCATATTACCGATACCCGCATGCAGCTTATTTTGGATAAACCATTAAAAGCAAAAGGTGGAAAAGCTGAAATCTCCATGGATTTCAGTTTTAAAATTCCCGTCAAAGGAATGGATAGAATGGGAAGACTTGAAGTGGAAGACGGTGTAATTTATGCCATTGCCCAATGGTATCCTCGTGTAGCAGTTTTCGATGATGTTTTGGGTTGGAATA
>CAZWVT010000071.1:0-8027 GCA_964636665.1 uncultured Flavobacteriaceae bacterium | reverse complement strand
GATGTCGGTTAGATTTTATTATTTAACCCCAACGCCCGATTTTGATACAAATTGCAGTTTGGTTTTTGTATTTTTGGCTGCACAAGCAAAAAAAATATGAAAGAAGAAGAAGTCATTCTCGTCAATGAAAAAGATGAAAAAATTGGTTTGATGCCAAAAATGGAAGCTCATGAAAAAGGATTGCTCCACCGTGCGTTTTCTGTTTTTATTTTTAATGATAAAAATGAATTGTTGTTGCAACAACGTGCTTTAAACAAATATCACACGCCCGGTTTGTGGGCAAATACTTGTTGCAGTCATCAACGGGATGGAGAATCTTCCCTCGATGCCGGAAAACGGCGATTGATGGAAGAAATGGGATTTACAACAGATTTGGAAGAGCGAACCACTTTTATATATAAAGCACCTTTTGACAATGGACTTACCGAGCACGAATACGATCATATTCTTGTTGGGAGATACAATGATGAACCGAACATAAATCCGGAAGAAGTTGCGGATTACAAATGGATGACCTTAGAAGAAGTTCAAAAAGACATCGCTAAAAACCCGGAAAAATACACCCCTTGGTTTAAGATTATTTTCGATAAGTTCTATCAACACATCAAAATATGAGATTGTAGCAAATAAATTAAATGGAATTTTGAGATTAAAATTTAATATTTGCAAATTCAAATTATAAATTTTTGGGAAGCATATTTTAAACATTCTCAGATTTCATTGTTTTTACTTATTCATGACAGCTAATTTATCTTTATATCCGTTGAAGTTCGAACCTATTCTAAAAGAAAAAGTATGGGGAGGCGATAAATTACAAACATTATTTAATAAAAACGGAGGTGATAATATCGGGGAAAGTTGGGAGCTTTCCGGAGTATCCGGTGATGTGTCTGTTATTTCCAACGGTGATTTTAAAGGAAAATCCTTAAATTGGCTGCTGGAAACGTACAAAGAAAATTTAGTCGGAGAACGAATTTTCAAACAGTTTGGAACGACCTTTCCGTTACTTTTTAAATTTATTGATGCTCGTGAGACACTTTCAGTACAAGTTCATCCCGATGACCGACTTGCCAAAGAAAGACATAATTCTTTTGGCAAAACCGAAATGTGGTATATCATGGAAGCCGAAGAAGATGCTGCTTTAATTCTTGGTTTCAACAAGAAAATATCCTCTGAAGAATATGCGCAGTTGTTGTCGGAAAAAAAACTTGCTTCCGTTTTGAATAATGAGATTGTTCAGCGCGGAGATGCTTTTATACTGACGCCGGGAATTGTCCATGCTATCGGGGCGGGAATTGTCTTGGCAGAAATTCAGCAAACTTCCGACATTACTTATCGGATTTACGATTGGGACAGACCCGATAAAAACGGTAAATTGAGAAAACTTCACGTAGAAGAAGCATTGGATGCCATTAATTTTGAATCTCAAAGTCCTCGCATTGAATATGAAGAAAAGATGAATGTGCCTGTCCAAATCGGGAAAACAAACTATTTTGCCGTACAAAAACTCTCTTTGTCAAAACCAATTGAAAAAAAATTGGACTTTTCAGATTCTTTTAAAGTTTATATGTGTGTGGAAGGTAAACTGACATTAGTATCAGAAGGTGTAGAAGTTCCGATGGAAACAGGAGAAACGGTTCTGATTCCTGCAATGTTGGAAAATGTAAAATTTAATACGCATTCAGCAACACTTTTGGAGGTGTATATTCCATAAAAATTCTTATTTTTGCCGAAATTAATTTTAATCTACATCGCTCTTTATGAGTAATAAAGCTTATGGCAAACATTAGAAATCTAAAGAAAGACATCAATTACGTTTTAGGAGATATTATTGATGCGGTTGTTATCTGGCAGATGACAAATCCTGAAGAGAATACCAAAAAAGGAGAAGAAATAATTGACGAGGCAGTTGAAACCTTCGACGATTTAATTTTAAAAGTGAATCAAAAAGGAGTTGAAAACAAGAAAAAACATTTTAAGCAAATCAATCAGGAGTTTGAAACCCGTGCTAATGATATGATTGAAAAAATAAATAAGCTTTAAATTAAGTATCGCTTACAATTTCTCATTAAT
Organism: uncultured Flavobacteriaceae bacterium; assembly: GCA_964636665.1. Taxonomy (GTDB): domain Bacteria; phylum Bacteroidota; class Bacteroidia; order Flavobacteriales; family Flavobacteriaceae; genus JAAYLC01. The sequence continues at coordinate 5,954 of CAZWVT010000071.1, read as the reverse complement.
AAAAAAGTCGCCTCATTTTGAAGCGACTTTTTCAATTTATAGAACCATTAAATTATTATAAATCAAATTTAATTCCTTGTGCAAGAGGAAGTTCAGTAGTATAATTAATGGTATTTGTCTGACGTCTCATATAGATTTTCCACGCATCACTTCCGCTTTCTCTACCGCCTCCGGTTTCTTTTTCTCCTCCAAAAGCACCACCGATTTCAGCGCCGCTTGTTCCGATATTGACGTTTGCAATTCCGCAATCGCTACCTGCCTGAGATAGGAAAGCTTCAGCTTCCCGTAAATTGTTGGTCATAATAGCCGATGACAATCCTTGGGCAACACCATTTTGGAGTTCAATTGCATTTTCAACATTTCCGGAATATTTTATCAAATAAAGAATCGGAGCAAAGGTTTCGTGCTGAACAATTTCATAATGATTTTCAACTTCAGCAATGGCCGGTTTTACATAACATCCGCTTTCGTAGCCTTCGCCTTCCAATACGCCGCCTTCAACCACAAAATTTCCGCCTTCTTTTTTGACTTTATCAAGCGCATCCAAATACATATTTACAGCATCTTTGTCAATCAACGGTCCTACGTGATTGTTTACATCTAAAGGATTTCCGATTTTCAATTGACCGTAAGCACTCACCAAAGCATCTTTTACTTTGTCATAAATACTTTCGTGAACAATCAATCGACGGGTGGAAGTACACCTTTGTCCCGCAGTTCCAACCGCGCCGAAAACCGCACCGATAGTCGTCATTTTTACGTCTGCATCAGGAGTTACGATGATGGCGTTATTTCCTCCGAGTTCCAACAATACTTTCCCAAGTCTTTTCGCCACGTCTTGAGCAACAATTTTACCCATTCTCGTTGAACCGGTTGCAGAAACTAAATCCACTCGTGCATCGTTGGTCATCCATTCGCCTGCTTTATAATCGCCGATAATGAGATTGCTGATTCCTTCGGGAAGGTTGTTTTCAGCAAATACGCGGGCGGCAATTTTCTGACATGCAATCGCACAAAGCGTAACTTTTTCTGAGGGTTTCCAAACACAAACATCACCACAAACCCAAGCCAAAGCCGTATTCCAAGACCAAACCGCAACAGGGAAATTAAATGCAGAAATAATTCCTACAATTCCAAGGGGATGATATTGTTCGTACATTCTGTGTCCCGGACGCTCGCTGTGCATTGTAAATCCGTGCAATTGTCGAGAAAGTCCTACTGCAAAATCGCAGATATCAATCATTTCTTGAACCTCTCCCAAGCCTTCCTGAAAACTTTTTCCCATTTCGTAAGAAACCAATTTCCCAAGAGGTTCTTTTAGTCTTCTCAATTCATTTCCGAACTGACGAACGATTTCACCACGTTGCGGTGCCGGTTTCATTCGCCAAGTTTTAAAAGCTTCTGAAGCCGTTTTCATTACGCGTTCGAAATCTTCTTTGGAAGATGCATTTACTTTTGCTATTAAATTGCCGTTAACGGGCGTGTTAGAAGAAATTTCTTCGCCATTTGCAAACCATTCATTTCCGGTGGATGTTCCAAGATTTACATCGCTGATCTCCAATTGTTCCAAGACTTTTTCAATTCCAAAGTCGGTTTTTGTTTCTTGCATATATTCTGATTTTTTTATCAATTTTTAATAATAATGCAAAGATATGAATTTGTAAAAGCTTAATGCAGTTTTACAAACGGATTTCCCCAAACGGTTCAGATTGTCAAAACCGCTGTAGGTTTTTGATAAAATAAATTGGAATTATTTGATTAAACCGATTTCTGAACTACTTCAAAAATCTGGTTTTCATCGCATTTTAATGTTTTAGAAGGATATTTTAATATCAATGCATAATCATGAGTAGCCATCAGGATGGTGTTTCCGTTTTTGTTTATTTCCCGAAGTACTTCCATAACTTCAACGCTGGTTTGTGGATCGAGGTTTCCTGTTGGCTCATCTGCGAGAATCAGTTCCGGATCGTTGAGCAAAGCTCTTGCAATTGCGATTCGTTGCTGTTCGCCCCCGGAAAGTTGATAAGGATATTTAAACGCTTTGGTTTTCATCGCTACTTTATCCAATACTTCATTGATTTTAGCATCTTTCTCGGCTTTGTTTTTCCAACCCGTGGCTTTTAAAACAAAATCGAGGTTTTTATAAACGGTTCGGTCGTTTAACAATTTAAAATCTTGAAAAACCACGCCCAGCTTGCGGCGCAAGAAAGGAATGTCGCGTTGCCTTAGTGTAGCCAAATCAAATCCTGTAATGTTTCCTTCTCCTTCCAACAGCGGTAAATCGCCGTAAAGCGTTTTCATAAAACTACTTTTTCCGCTTCCTGTTTTACCTATCAGATAAACAAATTCACCTTTTTCAATATTGATGGAAATATCGGACAATACCAGATTGTCACCTTGATAAATAGAAGCATTTGTAAGAGAGAGAAGAGACATATTGAATAAATGAATTTTATTGAATCTTTGAAAGACGAAAATTAAAATTATTAATCACAAAAATAGGTGTATTTAAATAAATGTTGAGAGATTAATACACGCTATTTTATTCTTTATCCGAAAGCCGTGTATTTAATTTATCTATTTCTTTTTGCTGTTGAATGACATAAAGCGTTAATTCTTCAATTTTTTCTAACAATAACAGATTGAATTCTTTGAGATTCATGCCTTCTTTATCTAATTGTGAAGCGGATGGTACGTTCGGCAAATGATGATTTTTTGAAATAAAACTTTCCAATTCTTCAATTGATAACATTTTGTAATCCGGATTCAAAGTAGAAAAACCTTGATAATAATTTTCAAAAACATAATCCGGAGCAACGGCACCTTCCAAGTCCACGCGAACTTCCTGAGTGTGAATATCGCCTTTTACGGTTAACAATGCATCCGGAGATTTTGTGCCGATACCGATTTTACCGTCTTTTTCAACGAGATTAGAAAACGGATTTCTCTGGGCATAAGTAAAGGAAGTGATAAGCAAAATGGCAAGCAGAACAATTTTTTTCATAAATGTAGATTTATTTTCGGTAACAAAATAACTAAAAAACTTAAGAATAAGAGATGGGTAAGTAATGATATTCTTTTGTTGGCAGATATTTCAAATCGATTATTTAGAATAAAACTAAATAAGAATAAAGTTTTGTATTTTTGCAGCCGGAAAGCGAAATGCTTATTTAAATCTGATTGCTTGCAAAAAGTTAAATTGAATATTGATGCTTCTCATAATCGACTGATTTCAGCAAAAACATCTTGGTCAAGTACCCGTTTTTTCAGAAGATTTATTTTAATCGTCGCCTTGATTTTTACAAGCGTATTATCGCTTTTTATCGGAGTTGCTGATATTTCCATAAATGACGTGTTCAACGGCAATGCCGATCAGTTGTTTATCTTGTCATCCAGTCGCTTTCCCCGTACGGTTTCGCTCGTAATAGCAGGAGTTGGACTCAGCATCAGCGGTTTGATAATGCAGCATCTCACTCGAAATAAATTTGTTTCTCCCACGACAGCCGGTTCACTTGATGCCGCTCAGTTGGGATTGTTGCTCGGTTTTATTTTCTTTCCATTTGCGGGAATTTTTCTAAATACCTTTTTGGCTTTTTTGGTAACATTTATTGCAAGTTTGGTTTTTCTTAAAATTGCAGACAGTATTCGCGTGCGCAATATCATTTTTATACCGCTTGTCGGGTTGATGTTTGGTGGAATCCTCCACTCGGCTGCGACATTTCTGGCGGTTCATTTTAATATAGTTCAAGATATGAACGCCTGGATGATGGGCGATTTTTCAGGAATCTTAAAAGGACGTTATGAACTGATTTACCTCAGTATTCCGGCGGTTATTATCACGTATTTATACGCCAATCAATTTACAGTTATCGGAATGGGGGAGGATTTTTCTAAAAATTTAGGTTTGAATTACCGTGCCGTAATGGCATTGGGGCTTTTTTGTATTTCACTAACGCTGAGTGTGATTGTCATTACAGCAGGATTCATTCCCTTTTTAGGATTGGTCGTCCCCAATATAGTAACGATGATTTATGGCGATAACATCAAGAAAGTATTGCCGGAAGTAGCATTGTGTGGTGCATTGTTTTTGCTGGTTTGTGATATTATCGGTCGATTGATTATTTATCCTTTTGAAATCCCTATCGGATTGACCGTTGGAATTATCGGAGGGATTATCTTTTTAATTCTATTGCTGAAACGGAAATGACGATAATTGCCAGAAAAATAAGTATTTTAAGTGTGTTGGCACTGTTGTGCATGGCAGTTTTCAGCCTGTATAAATTGGGAAACAGTTGGGAATTTGCACTTCAGTACAGGGGATTGAAAATAGCGGCAATTGTCATTGTTTCTTGGTGTGTCGCATATTCTACAATAGCTTTTCAAACACTTACAAACAATCGGATTTTAACGCCATCCATTATGGGTTTTGAAGCTGTTTTTATGTTGTTTCAAACTGTTTTGGTTTTTCTTCATGGTGAAGATTCTCTACAAGCCGTGGGATCGCTTGGCAATTTTATAATTTCCACCGTTTTGATGATTGGTTTTGCTTTTTTGCTCTACCTTTTAATTTACAAAAAAGGAGTGGACAATATGTTTTTGTTGCTTTTAATTGGTTTGGTTTTAGGAACCTTGCTCAATACGCTGAGTTCGTTTTTACAACTGCTTTTGGATCCAAACAACTTTTTTATCGTTCAAGGGAAAATGTTTGCTTCTTTCAGCAATATCAATCAAGATTTATTAGGCTATGCTTTTGCGATTGTAGCGGTGGTATTATTAATCGGAATGCGTTTCACCAATCGATTGGATGTGTTGGCGCTGGGAAAAAATCACGCCGTTAACCTCGGATTGGATTACAATAAAAATATTCAGATATTTTTGACTTTAATTGCTATTATGGTTGCAGTTTCCACGGCTTTGGTTGGTCCTGTTTTGTTTTTGGGACTTTTGGTGAGCAACCTGACTTATGAAATTTTAAAAACTTACAAACACCATATTTTAATTCCTGCTTGCGCTTTGGTTACGCTGATAGTACTCGTTGGCGGTCAGTTTTTTGCAGAAAGAATATTGAATCTTTCAACGCCGATAAGTGTGATTATCAATTTTGTAGGAGGGATTTATTTTATGTTTTTGTTATTAAAAAGAAAAAAGATATGATTCAGATAGAAGATGTTTCCAAGAAATTTGGACAAAATATAATTCTCGATGAGGTTTCACTAATTTTTCCAAAGGGAAAAATAACCTCGTTAATCGGTAGTAATGGCGCAGGAAAAAGCACACTTCTTTCGATTATAAGCCGATTGTTAAATCAGGATAAAGGAAGTGTACTTGTAAATGAAAAGAAAAGTACAGATTATAAAAATGCTGATTTGGCGCAGCAACTGTCTATTTTAAAGCAGTTTAATAATATCGAATTAAAACTTACGGTCAAAGAGCTGGTTTCTTTTGGACGTTTTCCCTATTCAAAAGGAAGATTAAAAGCGGAAGACCACCAAAAAATTGCAGAAGCCATAGAATTTCTCGATTTACAAGATATTGAAGATAAGTATTTAGATGAATTAAGCGGCGGACAAAGACAACGTGCTTATCTCGCAATGACAGTAGCGCAAGACACTGAATACATTTTATTAGATGAGCCATTAAACAACTTAGACATGCGTCATTCGGTTCAGATTATGCGAATTTTGCGAAGATTGACTGAAGTATTGGGAAAGACTGTTATCATTGTGCTGCACGATATCAACTTTGCTTCTCATTATTCCGATTATATCGCTGCATTGAAAAACGGAAAAATTAAATATTTCGGAACAGCCAATGATATTATCAATGAAAATATATTAAAAGATATTTTTGGCATCAGTTTTTGTATTTCAAATTCCGGTGGAAAAAAATTATGTAACTATTTCAATCACTTAAATTAATTTAAACTCTTATGAAAAAGATTCTTCTTCTTTTTA
>CAZWVT010000070.1:0-8065 GCA_964636665.1 uncultured Flavobacteriaceae bacterium | reverse complement strand
ACTTTTGCCAAACGACCGAAATACAGTGTGTTGGACAATACGAAAGCAAAAAAAGCACTCAATACAAATCAAAAAAACTGGCAGAAAAGCCTGTTATCAGTGATAGAAAAAATTAATTAACCATTCGTTATTCTTTTTTATGGCACAACAGAATTACACAGAAGAAATAGATTTGAGTTATCTGCTAAGAAAATTCAATGATTTTTTGAAGAAGTGCATCAGAGCCTTTTTTATGATTATTGGCTTTTTTCTTAAGTATTGGATTGTTACGCTGATATTACTTATTGTTGGTATCGGCTATGGATATTATAAAGATTCTACTGCAACCAAATCCTTTAAAAATCGAGGAATTATTATCCCTAATTATGAAAGTGTTGATTATCTCTACAATACGATTGATGAATTGAATAAGAGAATTCACGCTCAAGACACTGTATTTCTAAAGGAAGTATTGGGGAATAATGCAAACAGTCTGCGAAAAGTTGAAATAGAACCGATTTCCGACATTTACAATATGATGACCAAGTCCAGAGAGCAAATTGATGTTTTCAGGATTTTATATCAGAATCAAGAATTGGATAAATTTGTTGAAAATCTTACTACGGGCAAATACTTTAAATATCATGAAATTACTTTTTCAATAAAAGGAGAGGATAAATCAGAGCAAGTAATCAATGATTTGATGTCTTACTGGAATAACATTCCTCACTTTAAAGAATATCAAGAAATATATGCAGAAAACGCCGTTTTTCAAGTGCAAGAATACAAGCAAATGATTGCTCAGGTAGATTCCATTATTCATGCAATTGGCGCTTCTTCCAATACCAATCAGGGTTCCGGAGTGGTTATTTCCGACAATACGAATCTTCATTTATTACTTCAACAAAAAGAAGATATGTTGAACAGTCTGTTACAAGCAGAAGTTCGATTAAGTGACTATAAAGAACCTATTAAAATGGTCTATATGGATTATGAAGTGAAAGTTGGGAGCATTCCAAATGTCTTTAAATATCCGATTTTTCTTATCGCCTTGTTTGGATTGATTTTCTTTATAAAATTCTTATTGGTAAGGATGAGGAGAATAGCTTACAATTAATATAAATAGAAGCTTTAAAATTCAACATTGAAAATCAATAGATTGCATGTTAAAAAAATGTCTCATAGTTTTTGGAACCCGACCTGAAGCAATAAAAATGGCTCCCTTGGTTCAAAAGTTTGTTGAGTATAAAAATATTGAAACTAAAGTTTGTGTTACGGCGCAACATCGGGAAATGCTGGATCAGGTGTTATCATTTTTTGAAATAATCCCGCATTATGATTTGGATTTAATGCAATCAGGTCAAAACCTTTATTCCTTAACAGCTTCGATAATTGAAAATATGAAAACTGTTTTGAAGGATTTCAAACCGGATTTCGTTTTTGTACATGGTGATACGACAACCACGATGGCAGTTGCACTTTCCGCTTTCTACAGTGGCGCAAAAGTGTGCCATGTTGAAGCCGGACTTCGAACTTTTAAAAAAAGAAATCCGTTTCCTGAAGAAATGAATCGAAACATTGTAAGTAGGATTGCTGATTTTCATTTTTCTCCAACACAAACCGCTAAGGAAAATTTATTACTCGAAAATATATCAGACGAAACAATTAGTGTAACAGGAAATACAGTAATTGATGCGCTGGAGTACAGCGTTCGGAAAATGGAAGAAGGCTATTCTGATAAAGAAATAGAAGAACTCAAAAAACAAATTGATTTCTCTAAAAAAACCTTGCTCGTTACCGGTCATCGAAGAGAAAATCACGGCCAAGGGTTTATTGATATTTGTAAAGCATTAAAACAAATTGCCGAAAAAAATCCCAAAATTCAAATTGTTTATCCGGTTCATCTGAATCCGCATGTTCAAAAACCGGTGTTTGAATTATTGAGTTCAGTAGAAAATATTTTTCTGATAAATCCATTGAGTTATCCGGCTTTTGTATGGGTAATGGAAAAATCTTACCTGATTATCACAGATAGCGGTGGAATTCAAGAAGAAGCACCAAGTTTGGGGAAACCTGTTTTAGTAATGCGAGAAACAACAGAAAGACCTGAAGCTGTAGATGTAGGAACAGTAATTTTAGTAGGAACAGACCAAAAAAAGATAGTCGAAGAAACTACAAGACTTTTGAATGATTCAAATCATTATAATCAAATGACAATGTTGCACAACCCATACGGCGATGGAAAAGCTTGTGAACGAATCTTGCGAACCGTAAAGGAACTATAAACTTTTCTGAAAAGAATTGATTATTCGCCAAAAGTAATTTCTGAAACATTATTCAGAAAACAGTTATTAATATGGAACTTTCAGGAAGACTAAAATCTACTATACTTAACAATGTCTCTTTACTGATTGTCGTATTGGGTGCGCTGAGCAATTTTATATTAATACTGTTTATTAAAAGATTTCTTCCTGAATTATTTAACGTTTATTCGCTTTACTTAACTTATTTAGCCATAATTGTTTCCTTTGGATTGATTGGCTTTGATCAGGTTCTCCTAAGGTTGGCAACAATTGAAAAGGACAAAATAGGATTGTCAAAAGATATTTTCCGGCTGTTGCTTTTTTCCGGAATTGCAACCCCTTTTGCTATCGGATATTATTTCCATTTACATTATGAAGGACTGGACTTCCTTTCATTGATTTTTTCCGGATTGGCGATAAACCTGATGATTTTTTCATTTAATATCCTCCGGCTTCAAAAGAAGTTCGTGATTTCTCAATTTTTTCAAAATGGTTATAAAATCGCTTTTCTGGTTTTTATCGGACTGTTCTATTTCCGTGATTTTATTACCGAAGCTAACATTATCCGAGTATCTGCCATTATTCTTTGCGGAATCGGAATCTGGGCAGGATTTAAACTGATTCAGAATTTGAGAATTACACCCGGACGAACACCATCGCTTTTTAATTTCTTTTTGTCGTTTTCTATAAACATGGCATTACTGACCTTGCTTTCCTATGGCGAACGAATTTTGATTGTAAATGAAATGGGAGAAGATGCCTTCGGAAAATATTTTTATTATTCAACTGTGTTTTTGTTTCCGCTTACGTTAATCCAATATTATGTAGGTTTTAAAGAATTGGTTTTTTTTAAAGAAAAACGAGATTCGAATCTGCTTCATCAAAAATTAAAAAAAATATTTTTAAGCGGAGTTATTTTAATAGCTTGTGTATTTGCAGTAGTTTGGGTTGATAACGGAACCTTTTTAGCAATTGACATATCGGAAAATCTTTGGTTGGTAATCCTTCTTTCTTTTTTGGGAATTTCCAAGCTGATTTACGGACTTTTTTCAGCTTTGTTAGGAGCCGTTGCAAATTATCAGGATATGTACATCATAAACTTATTAACAGCCTTTCTAATGGCGGTTTTGCTTATAACCTTGTTGACGATAGGAATCAGTTTAAACAGTGTGATAATGGGATTGATTTCTGTTTTTATCGTACGTTCCGGATTTATCTATTACAAATATGTTTAAAACACTGAAAAACATATCATTCAAAGAATTTTTCCGGATTGAATATCTGCCGGTAGCGGTTTTGCTCATTTTTTTCCTGTCTGAAGTGATGACGACGATAGGCTATAAGTCCAGATGGTCATTTTATAATTTCAGTTTATTTGCAAAAGGATTATTTCTGCTGACTATCGGGATAAAAATTATTCTACAAGGATTTCCTTCCCGTCGTATCTTGTGGTTTTTAGCGATTATGGGAAGTATATTTCTCCTTGGTCAATACAGTTTTAATGATTTTACTTTCGGAGAAAATTTTTATGAAAACAGCGTTTATTTTGGACGCTATCTTTTTGTGTTTTTTGTCTTCTATTTCCTGATTAACAAAAAAGAACAATTTTCACCTTTGCTTTTTACAGTTTATGAAAAACTGGTAATCATCAATTCTATTCTGGTTATAGCTACTATTGTTTTTGATATTCATTTGTTTAAAACTTATTATCATCGATTCGGTTCCTCGGGAATATTTATGACGCCAAGTATGATTACATATTTTAATGCGTTGGCATTGACTTATTTTCTAAATCATTATTTACAACACAGAAAAAAATTACCGGAACTAATTTTAATAAGTACAGTTTGCTTTTTGTCAGGCACCAAAGCCTTATTGCTTTTTGTAATACTCACCATAATTCATGTGCTAATCCTACAACGTGTTTATCTTAAAAAAGCATTTTATTATGTTTTAGGTAGTCTGGTACTGTTCGCCATTTTATTAAGAAATGCATTTGTAGAATTTTTTGCAAAAAACTTTAATCCATTGATTGAAGCATATGAACAATACGGATTAATGGCAGCATTAACATCCTTGAGGACAGAAAATCTGAAGGAAGATTTTCTGCCCGTCATTCATGAAAAATGGACGTTCTTAAACTATTTGTTCGGCGGAACTGATTTTGAGAAATACAGAGTGGAATTTGAACCCTTTGATGTTATTTTGTTCTTTGGAATTGCCGGAGCTTTGCTGTATTTTATTTTCTATTTTCGAAAGATTATAAATTTTGGAAAACTTAGTGATTTTGGGAAAATCCAAATGACATTTTTATTGTTGATTGTGGTTCTTTCTGGAAATTTTTTTCACAATGCACCAATTGGATTTTATTTGATAATTGTATTGGCTATGTTACAAAAAGAAAAATTTAAAAGCACATCATGAATAATTTGAATTTCAAATATTTAAATGACTATATCGTATTCCTTTTGATTGGAATTACGGCGGTATTTATGTATTTGGAATCTTATGAATATACACACCTCACATTTTCTCTTTTACTATTATTCATTACGATTACTCGAAAATCTATTCATACTAAAATCTTCGGGTTTTATCTTTTTCTATACTATTTTATTCCGTTCTTTAATATTTCCACCTATCGGGGAACTATTCATTTTTATACATTAGAGCTGTACACGTATGCTAATTTTGCATTAATACTTCCTTTGTTATTTACGGTGAGCAGCAATATGTTTGTTAAACGGATTAAGGCTTATAAAAAAATTACGATTACCCCATTGTTTGTTCAAGTTTTGGTAGTTCATACCATATTTGTTTATCTGTTGGTTGCCTATGTGTTTGTAACGGTGGGAAATGTTTTAGTCCATCAGGAACTTAGGTTTTTAATGAGTGCCAAGGTGTCGTATCTTATAAAATCTACGTTATACATTCCAATATTTACGCTTTTCTTTACGAAATCTCAGTTTAGCAAAAAAAACATTTTACTTTTCATCATTCTTCCCTTATTTCCTGCATTTTTTATCGGTAGTCGCGGAACAGTGATTATGATTATCATCAGTGTTATTCTGCTGTATTTGTTAAAGAATATTCCTGTAGGAAAGAAATTTTATTTGAATAACAGTCAGGCTTGGCGAAAAAACAAATACTGGGTATATCTGTCCGGGTTTATTGGCTTGATTTTGTTTCAAATAATTTACTACACCAGAAGGTTGGTTTCTCATACCTTCTTAACCCCTGTAGAATTGGCGCAACAATACTTTGGAAATGCAAAATGGTACAGCCTGCTAATTATGCCGGTTTATTTTTCTTTGCGGGAAACTGTAGGAATAACAGAGCGAATAATCAGAGACAATGTTACTAATACTTATTATGATTCTCCTATGTTTTTCTCGGAGATGCTTACGATGTTGCCCGGCGATCGACAAGCTCCGGGGGATGTCCTTTCAAGGATTCTTTATGTAGGAGATTATGCGGGTGGGATTACACCGGGAATTATTGGTGGGTTGTATATCGACTTTGGATATTGGCTCATTCCAATACTATTTTTTACAAGTCTTTTTATCTATTTTATATATCGAAAATCGTTAAACAGCGACATGTATAAAATATTCTATGTCATTACCATCGCTCAGTTTTTCCATATTTATCACAGAGGCTTTTTTAAACCTGAATATCTTTTTGCTTACGCTATAATTCTATTTTATATTTATATTGCATCCATAAAAAATAAATCAGAAACTGAAGAAATAATTGATAATTAAGTTGCTGATGAAAGATATTTTATCAATTTTTCCCGAAGCAAGGTTCATCCCGAAGCTAAAGGTTCATCCGAAGCTAAAAATACATTTGGCTAATGGATTTTAAAATCTATCTTTTTTTTACCTTTTTCTATTTCATTTTAGGAATTGTTTCTGTTTTAAATTTGTCTTTTAAAGACATTGCTTTAAAATTATTCGTCATCCTGACGGTTTTATTGCCCATCACAAAATTTACAACAACATTTCACACAGTTTATCAACTTTCATTTTCTTACTTTTTTTGGGTTGGACCGACAATTCTTTTTATCCTAAAAGTATTATCTAACCACAAATTTAAAATCAGTCTTTTTACCGCATTCATTTTATTGTTCGGTTTGTTGGGATTGTATGGAATCCATTATTTATTGTTCGTAAATGAATCTCGTGAAATAACTAATATTCTAAAGGACATAAAGCCTTTCTTACTTATTCCTTTGGGTTTTGTATTTATTGAAATCTTTTACAAGCGTTTGGAAAGTATATTGACAAAACGATTTTGTATGAATCTTTTGTGGGCAAACCTTATAGTTCTTGGAATCGTATTTTATTTGATGGTTGCCCAAAGCTTGCACTTGCAATTGACAGATGATCCGTATTATAAGTATGAAGAGTTGCGATTGGAAACACTGGGAAGTTATTTTGGAATTTTTTATTTGACCTATGCTATTTCCAACAAACGAAGTTTTTCATTTCTTGAAGTAATTCTATGCATAGTCCCCTTGTTATTTACAGGAAACCGCACGTTGATTTTCTCTGTCTTAGTAGTGATTGGACTTTTTTATCTGACAAGAATCTCATTAAACAGATTGATTATTTTCTTTACTGGTATTATTGCTTTATTGATATCTTTCATAATTCTGGTAATGAGAGCAGATGAAGATTCTCCTTTGTCCAGATTTCAATTATTGTTGAACCCGGAATATATCGAATATGCACTGGTCAATAGATTTTCTCCGTTTTTTGCTGCCACATCAAATTTTAGCTGGATGGAATTTATTTTAGGGAAAGGAATCGGTTTTACATTCTTTATTCCTTGGTTTCATTACCGCGACAATATTGATAATTACAACATTTATATAGATAATTTATACTTGACGCTGTATGCAAAATTCGGCATTTTATTTATCGTGTTTTTTGTAGCGATGTTTTTGTTTTTACGCACTTACTGTAATATGCGAACTACAATCTTCTACTTTGTATTTATTTTGATTCTTTCAGTTACAAATGCGTTTATTTATCAGTATAATTTCCTTTGGATTTTTATTTTATTCGCATTTCCGTTTAAAAATAAAATTATGACTGCTCAATCTTAGATTCAGGTTTTTTTATCCCGAAATGTAGAAAACAAATCAGAAATACAAACATCACAATCCCATTATGCCGCTCCAAATACGATTCTGTTTGAAAGAGAATAAAAGTTAAAAATAACAGGCTATAAGCTACAAAGTGACCGTTTCTGTAGTAATCCCGGAAGTAGTAAAAGAAAATAAATAAAAGCACAGCCAAGCCTATTAAGCCCATACCTACATAAGTCTGTATAAATTGATTGTGAGCATTGTATTCTCGTTCTGCATATTTTGACAACCCCATTGCATTGTATGAGTCAAAAATGCTTTGGTTGGCATCCCCGGCACCATTTCCGAAAATCATATTTTTATTGGCAGCAATTCCTGCCTTCCATTGAAGAATTTTGTCTTTCCCGTCTTCGTGATGCGTTCCGTCAGAATACGTGAATCCCAGCAGATGCTGAAATCGGTATCTCGTAATTCTGACATTGTAAATTACCAGACTGCTTACCATGTATAACAAGACTAAAAACAATACGCCTTTCCAGATTTTTTTCTGTTTAAAGAAATAATAAATCAGTGCGATATTGTAAAAAATAAACAATACGGCAATGGGCAATCTCGCAGAAAGATGAAAAATAAAAAAATTGAAATAACAGATTAAAATAAAATACAACAGCCGGATTTTCCATCGTTT
>CAZWVT010000069.1:0-8522 GCA_964636665.1 uncultured Flavobacteriaceae bacterium | reverse complement strand
TTGTCTGTAAAGAATGTCTATCAGTTCCAAACTTTGCCGCGCCCACCCTTCCAAGGTGGAAGGCGCAATGGGTATTTTCGCTCTTTTAAAACGCTGCCCTTGTCGATAGAGCGGTAGGTGATCCATATATTTGTCTACCAGAATCGAGGTTAAAAGTCCAGAGCCGGCAATCCCTTTTTCGATGACACGACCGGGAAGCTCCCCGATAAATACGCCTTCCTTGTTTTTAGGTGCATATTTGTAGCGGATATATCTTTTGATGTAGAACTTTGCCGGCTCGTATTCGAGCTCGTCGGTAGTTTCTTTGCCGATACATACTGCTTTAATTACAATACTTATTTTAAAAGCACTCAAAGCATTGGCTAAATACCCGTGGTATTTAGCCAATTTAGTTGCTTTTATAAGGCTTAATCTTTTTGTGAAAATAGATTTGCAAAAATGGCTCGATCAACCATTTGTAGAACCCAAACCACCACCCAATAATTTATATCAAGGGGTCTTATTTTGAAAAACATAAAAAATAGACAGTAAATAGCAGTAAATACAGTAATTTTAAAACCTATTTAAATTATTTAGGACAGGATTGAAAATTAATCTTTAAATAATTGAGCGCGTCTCGTTAAATCCTGAATTAGTTTTTCTTCTTCTTGACTTTCTAGCAATACGTTGTAATTTTTCCAAAAATCTTCATTGTACGGTTTTGGTTGGAACAAATCTGCCGACCATGATTTATTATGAATTTCAGCTGCTATTTCATCTTGATTATTAATGATGTCGGTAAAAATTATTTCCTGAATTGTATAGTAATATTGTGCTCCTTTGTCAAATCCGGGAGCAGACTCGGTTCTTTCTCTTTCTGAAGAACGATCGCCGGTATTTACCAATTTTGGAGTTTCATAATAAATGTAGTTCAGATACATTTTTTCATTAATATCTATAAAATTCATCGTCAAACGGTGGAGTATATGCGTATCAAACAAGCTTTTACTTCTTCTTTTTTGAACATCTGAAGCTGCCACAAGGGTGTATTCAACTTTTTTGATGGCATAATTGTCATAATACACATAAACCACTCCATTGGGATGAAATCCTTCGTTGTAAATATTGGGCGTACTTAAACCTACATAATCTTCTCCGGGTTCAATATTTATTTTATAGATTTTTCTTCCATTATCCACGAGAATCGTATCCAATTCAAAGTGATGGTTTTCCAGCATTGATTTTCCAAATAAGGCTCCGGAAGCATTTATATTTCTGAATATATTTAGCTTACCTTCAAATAAATTTCCCAAACCATTGACACGTTGGTCATTCCATCGAATTGCCTCAATAAGCTCATTGGTTTTCACACTTCTTCGGCTTATTGTGTTTGCTCCAATGTTTTGACCCTTGCTGTTTAAATAGGCAGTATATGTAAAGATGCTATCAACATCTCTCAAATCATAACTTTTCCTGATTTCATCTACATTAATTTTCACGTCCCTTCGCGCATTGTTTCCCTCATTGGCATCGTACATCGTAACCGCCGCTTCGATTAACCATTTGTATTCATTTCGATTTCTTTCTTTATGTCTTAAAAAACCTTTTTGAATATATGAGGTGTCGGGAATGTTTCTTTCCAACCGTTCGATGGCGCGAAGCATAATGTCATTACCGGTTTTGGGGCGGGTATCTGCAACTAAAATTACTTCCTCCAAAGGTGCTATATCTTCTTCCAAGTAAATATCGCTACCATTTTCATAATCTGTTATTGCCATTCTGTAACTCTTATATCCGATGGAGGAAATTACAAGGGTGTCAGTTGCATTTTCTCTTGGAATTCGCAAAGAAAATCTTCCGTCGCTGTTTGTTATCGAACCAATGGTTGTATTTTCCAAATAGACGTTAGCATTTTCAATAGGCATGAAAGTCATAAAATCTGATACCTTTCCTTTTAATTCTGTTTGAGCAATGCTTTGAGTAAATCCACAACAGAAAAACAATAGAAAAAGATAAAATATATTTTTTTTCATGAGGTCATTTATAGAGTAAACCTTTAAATAGGATTCTTAATTTGATGTTCTATGTACAACTTGCTTGAATATTTTTACAAAGCAGGTTTATATTCCTTTCCTTCAATTACCATTTTGGCAATGATTTCTCGTAATATTTCTGACGTTCCACCACCGATGGGTCCCAGACGACTATCTCTCAATAATCTGGCCAATGGATAATCTTCCATATAACCGTATCCTCCTAAGAATTGCAAACATTCAGTCATTACTTCATCGGCAATTTTTGTGGAAATCAACTTACTCATCGTTGCTTCTTTGGTTACGTATTCTCCTTCATTCAGACGTTTTGCCGTAACGTAATTAAAAGTCTTGCATACTTCGACTTCGCTGTAAAGTTCAGCAACGCGATGTCTTAGAGCTTGAAATTGCGAAATGCTTTTTCCGAATGCATAGCGATCTTTCATATATTGAACAGTGTAGTCTAGTGCAAATTCACTTCGGGCATGAGCATTGACTCCCATAACCAAACGCTCCAACGAAAAATGCTGCATAATATATGGAAATCCCATATCCTCTTCTCCCATTAGATTTTCAAGCGGAATTTTCACATTGTCAAAAGCAATTTCAGCTGTATCGCTTGCTCTCCAACCGAGTTTGTCCAATTTTGTCGAAGAAATACCCGGCGTATCGCGATCCATTACGAAAATACTGATTCCTTTGTTTCCTTTTTCAGGATTGGTTTTTGCAGCAACAATCAGATAATCACTGTAAATACCATTGGTTATAAATGTTTTGGAACCATTGATGATATAGTTGTCACCTTCTTTCACTGCTGTGGTTCTCATTCCTGCAACATCACTTCCTCCAAAGGGTTCAGTAATACACAAACATCCAATTTTTTCTCCTGTAATACTGGGTCTTAAATATTTTTCTTTCTGCTCATTATTTCCTTCTTTTTTTAAGTGAGTCATTGCTAAGTATGCGTGCGCCCACATAGCTGCGGCAAATCCACCGGAATTGACTCTTTGTAATTCTTCCAAAAAAATTACTGTATAAAACAGGTCTAAATCCAATCCTCCGTATTCTTCGGGTTGATAAATTCCAAAATATCCCATCTCGCCGAATTTTTCCCAAATAAATCTTTCGATTGTTCCGGTTTTTTCCCATTTCTCAATGTGAGGGACTACTTCTTTTTGTAAAAACTCACGTAAACTTTTTCTAAAAAAATAATGTTCTTCAGTAAAATATAAATTCTCCATCAATTATTTAAGCTATTAATTATTAATCAAGTAAGATTTGATTTTATTCAATCAACAAATATAGTTGAATTTGTCTGAATTTTGCCTCCGACATTCCTTCCACTTTTTTTAATTCTGTAATGCTATCAATTCGTTGGCGTAATCTTCTGAATTCCCACATTTTCTTTCCCAGTTCAAATGAAACTCCCGGAAGTGTGGAAAAGTCTGATGCACTTGCTTCGTTTACATTTAGTTTTTTAATTTCTATTGGCGTTTTTACTGCAAATGAAAGTAACAACCGTTGGATAACATCTTCCTGAAGTCCAAAAACATTTTCTAATTGTGAGTCATCATAAAATCCTCCAAGTCGTGTTCGATATTCTATGATGCGGCTGCTCAAAACTTTTCCAATTCCCCTTACTTCTTGTAATTCTTCTGCCGTTGCTGTGTTTAAATCTATTTTATTTTCATAGGATTTTTCTTTCGGTTTGGGATTTTTTGTCGAGTTATTAGAAGTCGTATTGCGAGTCGCCACCCATTCGGGAAACTTAAAATATGGACTAATTGTCGCTAATAAAGAATCTGAAACTTGAGTTACTTTTTGAAAATCCGAAGCAGAATAAATCCATTTTCCTTCATTGCGGTAGGCTGACAATCGGTCGATTTCTTCCGGTGACATTCCTAAGGTATATCCTCTATAATCGTTTATAAAATTCGGATTAAAAGGAAAAATCGTTGGCGTGTTGTTTTCTATAGTTTCGTTTATCGAATCGATTGATTTTTTGATTTCAGCAATTTTGGGAGAATTCAAAACTAAAGTATCTTCACTTTCAAAATCAATAAAATATGATAGCAGCAATCCCAATACTACCACTGTTGACAGCATCAACAATTCCTTTCGTTGCGTTTTATTGTATATAAACGATGACCTAAACTTCATATTCTCAGAATTAAATTCGATAGAAGATGAAATAAATTCTATAAATATTCCTGCGTGGTTTCTATAAGATTACATCATATTACACCAGCGAAATATGGGTCAAAGGGAATTGTTTTAAGCTATAAAACTAAAGAATAAAGTTTAATTAAATATTATTTGATTAGAAAATTAACTGATATAGTAGTAGCTAATTATTTAAAAACTACTCTTTATCATTTGATTTTTCCGCATCTGCATCGTACAGTTCTCCGGCTTTGAGTTTTCTCAAATATTCTTTCATATCTCTACGAACCTCACCAGACATCAAATAAAGTCCGATGATATTGGGAAATGCCATTGCGAGAATCATCATGTCGGAAAAGTCCAAGACTGCTCCCAAACTGATGGAAGATCCTAAAACAACAAAAAATAAAAACATAATTTTATAGACGGTTTCCATTTTTTTACTTTTTCCGAATAAGTATGTCCACGCCCGCATTCCGTAATAAGACCAGGAAATCATAGTTGAAAATGCAAACAAGAAAATAGCAAAAGCCAAAACCATTGGAAACCAAGACATTACCGAAGCAAATGAATCAGCTGTGAGTTGCACACCTCCCATTCCGACAACTTCGTGATTTCCGCTAAAAATAATAACCAAAGCAGTCAGTGTGCAAATAAGAATGGTATCAATAAAAGGTTCTACCAAAGCGACAAAGCCTTCGGATGCCGGGTGATTGGTTTTTACCGCACTGTGAGCAATTGCTGCCGACCCCACTCCTGCTTCATTGGAAAATGCAGCCCGTTGAAAACCAACTATGAGGACTCCGATAATGCCTCCTTTCAATGCCGACGGACTAAAAGCACCATTGTAAATTGCTCTAAAAGCTTCTCCAACATAATCAATATTTACAAAAATGACTGTCAGACTTGCAAGCACATAAAGAACTGCCATAAAAGGAACGATTTTCTCAGTTACTTTTGCAATGCTTTTGATACCTCCCAGAATAACCGCTGCTACAATAATTGCCATAATCAGACCGAACCAAAACCCATTGCCTTGAAGGAAAGGAATTTGTCCTGCCATAGCCTCAAAAGATTGATTTGCCTGAAACATATTTCCTCCTCCAAGCGAACCTCCTACACACAATATGGCAAAAATTACAGCCAATACTTTTCCGAGTTTTCTTTTATTTTGTTTTGCCAATCCTTTTTCCAAATAACTCATAGGACCTCCAAAAACGCGTCCATCAGGAGAAATATCTCTATATTTTACTCCTAAAGTACATTCTACAAATTTGGAAGACATTCCTAAAAATCCGGCTACAATCATCCAAAAAGTTGCTCCTGCGCCTCCTATGGAAACAGCAACGGCAACACCTGCAATATTTCCCAAACCAACGGTAGCAGAAACCGCAGTGGAAATCGCTTGGAAATGAGTCAACTCTCCAGGAGCATTTGGATCGCTGTATTTTCCTTTGGCCAATTGTATCGCATGTTTAAAACCCCTGATATTGATAAAGCCCATACGAATCGTAAAAAATAATGCCCCGACTACCAGCCAAATTACAATAAAAGGAATATTGGCTTTTTGCGAATCGCCGTTTGGATGGAGAATGGGAATTTTTTCATCATAAATAACCCGGGCAAAATTGTGAGCTCCCGTCTGAACGACATGCGAACTGTTGGAAGAGTCATAAATTACATCGCCGGTTTCATTCAAATGTTTTAAAGTTCCTGATGCCGATGCAACTATTTCGTTGGATTCATTGTCTTTTCTGACGATTGCTATAGACTCTCCTTCTTTTACTTTCGCTCCATCAGGTTTTAACCACTCTTCTAATACAAATACCCCTTCTATTCCGGGTTCCCATCGTTCATCTGCAATTGCTAAATATTCAGCATAAATGACTGGATCGTGAATTCCCAAAGCAGCAAAAGGATCCCAAAACAAAACACGACCAACACTATTTACTAAAGGCGTAAAACTACCGTTGAACCTTTCTGTGATGGCTATGGCAGGAACTTCGTAAGATTTTTCTACCGAATTTCCAACCGCATCCGTAATCACTACAGAATATGCAATGCCTTCGGTTAAATTTTCAGAACGATTGGAATTTAAAGAAGTATTTTGATTGCTCCATTTGTAAGTATAAGGTGGAGTTCCTCCCGAAACATCGACTTCAATTACACCATCGTTAATACTATTTGTGGGGTTTATAATCTTTTCATTTACAATAAGTTCTTGTGAATAAATTAAAGAAGTTATTAGCAAAAACAGAGGCAGAATATATCTTTGGCTCATAAAATTAAATGTGATTTTTTTATAATAGCCGACAAGTTGCTAAAAAAAAATGCAAATTCAAATTATTTCCCAACCAAAACCAAATTATTTCTTAACAATTTTTGTTTATAAATCAAATACGGAGCTTCTCTTCGTATTGATTAAATCTTTTAATTTTAAAACGAATGCCAGAATCAGATAGATTACGAATCCGATTCCCAGCGTAAAAAAGGAAGCATAAATAAAAAATAAACGCACGTTTTTTGCCCGCATTCCAAGTCGGTCTGCAAGTCGCGAAGAAACATAAAAGCCTCTTTTTTCAAAAAAATACCGCAGGGAATAAATTAATTTTCGCATAAGTAATATTCAAAAACCAACTTGTTATAAGGTGTAAATAATTGTTTAAACGACTATTGATAATAATATGGAGCTAATTCTCTAAACTTTTACGTTGAGTTGATTTTCCGATAACAAACACAGACACTAAACTTATTACTGTTCCATCGGCTATAATACCTCCGACTGTAGGTTCTCCTGTGGCAGTTAAAAAAGTATCACAACCTATTCCAACTAAGCCGATTATTAATCCAAATATTTGACTTATCTTGCTTTGAGTTGTTTGACTTGTTACAACCTTCTTTTCGAGACTTATACGATGAGATTGTTGATTTTCGGCCATTTTCATAATTCTGTCAGCACCATTTGGAATAACAGAATCATACTTAATTAATGTTTCGGCATCCGGGAGTGAACCCGAATGACTTCTATGCTGAATTGATATCACAGAAAGACTGTGAAGAATTTCCTTCTTTTTTTCAAAAGGAATTCCTTTAAATATTTCAGGATTGTAATTAATTAGGTCTTCCTCTATTTCTTGAAGTCCTTCCGGAATATCTTGCTGTGCTTTTTTAATGGAAGGCTTATTTTTACCTTTTCTCTTTTTAGACACAAGAAACTATTTTAAGGAAAGTTTATATTTATTTTCTGTCTCAAAAATGTTTTGGGATTTTCTAATATCTTCTTCTACATTATCCCAATCTGAGGTTAAAGCTTTTAAATCTGCTTCTTTCTCTGATTTTGAGTAATTATATTCAAAATAACTACCTGCTAAATTTAAGATAGAACCCATACCTACCCAAAAATTATTTTTAGGTAAAAGATAATTAGTCTTATATCTTAAGTTTCTTTTTTTCATAGTTATTATTTTTATGATTTAAACACAATAAATATATTTTTAATCAAATAGCAAAAATAGTAATAAATATACTATTGACAATAACCAGAGTTTCGTTAGGCTCGAAGAACCAACAATGAAACTCCTGTTGAACGGAATCTGGATCAGTCACTATGGGTTTTGCGTAAGGTGAGTTTAGAGGATTGAAGCTATTTTTTTGGGGTAGCTTTAGCGGAATATTCCATAACGGAAAAATAAGGATTATTGATCAGTGTTTTTTCATTTTCAAGCATGAGTTCCCTTACCCATAAAGTCAGTTTTTACAGGGATTTATTTTTTGACTATTGCCAAGATACCTTACAGGCGGCCCTCGTCTATCAAAAACCTCAATGGTACGTAGCGTGCCGGTTTTACAACAGCTGCATTTTCTGATATTCACGCTTTTAGTAGGTTTTTCAAAGATTTTTACATTTAACTTCGATTGCAGATTCTTCAATTTTTTTCGTTTCCACGTACTACTCAAAAATCCATAGTGCCGGATTTTCACGAACCCCTTGGCAAAATATGGAGCGCAAAACGACGGATAAATTCTGTGTGCGTTAAAGACATCTGTTTTTTAAAACCGTTCTGTCTGTAATCCTTGTAGCCAAAGACAACGTTTTTATCATCTACAACTCTGATCCGGTGATTGCTGATAGCCACTTTGTGGGTGTATCTTCCCAGATATTCCACTACGGACTTTGGACTTCCAAAGGGGCGTTTGGCAAATACGACCCAAGGTTTTTTCCATAGATCATGTCGGATTTTTTCATAGTGTGTGGGCTGCTTAGCTTTGAGTTTTTCACAATATTTGGCCCGGAACACCTTGGAAAGTGCTTTTACGGGAAAAAGATATTTTCCGTTGCTGCGAATG
>CAZWVT010000068.1:0-8675 GCA_964636665.1 uncultured Flavobacteriaceae bacterium | reverse complement strand
ACAGCTACTGCAAGTCGGGATTTAAAAAATGCTGTGCGACAGGGTTTAATTTTCAAAACTGGAAATAAAACGACTTATCAACAATACACAATAAAATGAAAAAACGCTTTCCCTATTTAGGTGATGTATTAGGAATCGGAGTTCTTTTGATTTTAATATTAACGAATTCTAATAATTTTTTTCAGCCCTTAAGAGATTATGTATTTGCGATATGGATTGTTTTATTAGTGTTTGGAATTTATACTCGGATAAGATATAAATTGGGAAAAACAAACAATCAATTGCGAATTCCAACGAATAATGACGACTACAACCGAATGGTGCCTTTTGTTTTTGGAACATTATCGACGGTGGGTGGATTCTTTATTTTAAAATATATGGAATCGGATAAAAGCTTTGGAAGTATCTTATTTACAGGAGGAATCTTTTTGTTTATAATTGGTTTCTTATACATTCCAAGTGGAATTATTAAAATCAAGAACAAAGAATTGACCATACAGAATGCCGCTGATAAAAAAACAATCGCAATTGAGAATATCGATAGCATCGAACTAAAAGCAGACGATATTATCCTGACTGATAAAAACGAAAAAAAATATTATGTAATTCATTTGAACTTAAGCGAATCTGACTTTCAGAAAATTTCAGATTTTTTAAATCAAAACTTGGCTGAAAAAATCGAAATAAAAACATCAATCTAATACAGAAATAAATAAAGCCGACAGATAATACGGAACAAGCTAAATCTGCAATAATTAAGAAAAATGAAAAACAATTATAAGGGTGATAGAATTTTTCCTTTAATGTTTATAATTATTGGAAGTGTATTGATTATAAGCGGAATTACTTTAATGGGATTTTTTAGTTCAAGAGTTTTAAGTGGAATTGTAATTTTATTAATTGGAACTTTAATAGTTTTTACTCGAGAAGGTGTTGTGATTGATTATCGGAATCAAAGAATAAAGCAATATGTTGAAGTTTTCTTTTTTAAAATAGGAAAGTGGAAAAATATAGAAGATTATGCTATCGTTACATTACTAAAAATCAACCAAACAAGTCATGGATATAGTATAACCGGAATCCAATTTACTGAACGGAAAAAAATCAACAGAATCTGTATTATAAATAAAAAGAATGGGAGTCAATTGAAAATAGCAGATTATAAAAATGAAAAAATCGCACGGTTAGAAGCTGAAGGAATAGCAGAAAATTTAAAAATAGAGTTTCTAAGTTAAAGTTTGAGTTTAACTATAAAAAATAAACATAGCTTATAGAGGGTTTTAATTTAAAACAACCATCCTAACTTTTCATTAACAGAACAAACCTGCATTATGTTCAAACATGTCGAAATCATTTTCATTGGTAGAAATTTGTGTTTTCGCTTATGGTTAAAATATAGTGAAACCCAACGCTCGTAACGATATGATGTTTTAAATTTAAAACAAAAAATTCGCTATGAAATCAATATGGAACGGCTCGATTAGTTTTGGTCTGGTGTCAATTCCCATAAAAATGTACAGCGCATCGGAAGAAAGGCGGCTGGACTTGGATATGCTTGACGTCAACGACAACGCGCGTATTCGCTATAAAAGAGTGAATGAAAATACCGGAAAGGAAGTCGAATGGAAAGACATCGTAAAAGGTTTTAAGAAAGACGATTCCTATATCATTTTGGAAGATGAAGATTTTGAAAGCGCCAATATGAAAAAAAGCAAAACCATCGATATCGAAGAGTTTGTCGATGATAAAGAAGTGAGCGATTTACTCTTTAAAAAACCATATTTTTTAGAGCCGCAAAAGGAGGGAGGCAAAAGTTACAACCTCCTGCGGGATGCGCTTAAAAAAACAAAAAAGATGGGCGTTGCGACTTTCGTCATGCGGCAAAAAGAAAACCTTAGCCTGGTTGGAGTTCATAAAGATGCGCTCGTACTTCATGTCATTCGTTTTGCCGATGAAATCCGCGACCCTTCCGATTTAAAATTACCGTCAACCAAGGTTTCTAAAAAAGAAGTGGATATGGCGCTAACCTTGATTGAAAACTATTCCGAACCCTTTAAATTGGATAAGTACAAAGATGTTTACAACAAACAGTTGATGAAAATAATAAACAATAAGGCTAAAGGTAAAAAGACAAAAGCAAAAAAAGTAGACACCACCCCAACCAAAGCAAGTGACCTCATGGCGAAACTTAAGGCCAGTCTTGAAAAGAAAAAGAAAACCAAAGCTTCATAGATTTTGCCGTTAGAAGAATACAAAAGAAAACGAAAATTTGATAAAACTTCTGAACCAAAAGGGATATTGGACAAGGAAGGGGCACATCGGTTTGTGATTCAGCGTCATCAGGCGAGCCGGCTTCATTACGATCTTCGATTAGAAATGGAAGGGGTTTTAAAAAGCTGGGCCGTACCCAAAGGACCTTCAATGAATCCGAAAGACAAACGGCTGGCGATTAGAACCGAGGATCACCCCGTAAAATACCTCACTTTCCAAGGGATTATTCCCAAAGGAAATTACGGCGCCGGCGTGATGGATATTTGGGATGAAGGCACTTATCAGATTACGGAAAGCAAAGAAGGAATCAATCCCGTTAAACAGCTCGAAAAAGGGGATTTGAAAATTGAATTCTTCGGAAATAAAATAAAAGGCAGTTTCGCATTGATCCATACCCAAAGAGGAGATAAAAAGAATCAGTGGCTTCTTATCAAGAAAACCGACAGCTATTCCACAGACTTGGATTATGACGCCGAAGTTTTCGCAGAAGCTCCCAAAGATGTCGGTCAAGGGAAAATTAAAGCACTCAATCCGAATGAGTTTATAAAACCCATGTTAGCCCGTTCCACAAAAAAGATTTTTAAAGACCCCGACTGGGTTTTCGAATTGAAATGGGACGGATATCGGGTAATGACAAATAGTAAGGATGGAAAGGTAGAAATCTATTCCCGAAACGGGATTTCATACAACAAAAAATTTGCAGCCATTGCCGAGGAATTGAAGCAAATTCCCTTTGACTGTATTTTGGATGGCGAAGTGGTCGTAATGGATAAAAATGGAAAAACGGATTTTCAAAAACTTCAAAAGTACGATTCTGAAAAAATAAAGGGCGAACTCAAATATTATGTTTTTGATTTGCTTCATTTAAACGGAATAGACACCATTTCACTTCCTTTGGTGGAACGAAAAAGTCTGTTGCCGGAAATTTTAGAGGGATTAGAAAATGTATTGTATTGCAACCATATAGAAGCCATGGGTCTTACACTTTATAAACGCGCCACTGATGCTGGAATGGAAGGCGTAATGGCCAAAAAAGCAGATTCAATTTATGTTCCCGGCTACCGAAGTGAAAATTGGTTAAAGATAAAAAGCATCAACTCGGAAGAAGCAATTATCTGCGGATACACCGATTCCAATACCGGCGGCTCCATATTCGGTTCGCTGATTTTGGGAATGTATCGCAACGGAAAACTCACTTATGTAGGCAATTGCGGTTCCGGGTTTTCTGCTTCCGAACAAAAACAATTGCTCAAAAGATTTAAAAGTCTGGAAACTTCTGAGAATCCATTTGGCGAAAAAATTCAACTAAAGGGAAGAACGCCACATTGGATGAAACCGGAACTTATTTGTGAGGTTAAATTTTCCGAATGGACTAACAGCGGGAAAATGCGACATCCGGTTTATAAAGGACTTCGAAACGATAAGGAAGTAATGGAAATTGTTCCTCAGGATTTAGAAAAACCGACTGATTTTAAAAGCAATAGCTCATCTTCCACGTTGGAAATAGATGGTATTCACGTTCCGGTCACCAATCTCGACAAAATTTATTGGCCGGATGCGGGTTACACCAAATATGACTTGATAGATTATTATTTACACATTTCGGATTATATTCTTTCTTATCTCAAAGATCGACCGCAGAATTTGCAACGCCATCCCAACGGAATCGACAAACCGTCGTTTTATCAAAAAGATCATCAAACCCTGCCGGAGTGGATAGAGACTTTTAAAGTTTATTCAAAATCCTCGAAAAAGGAAATTGATTATATGCTCTGTCAAAATGAGGCTACTTTACTTTATATGGCCAATTTGGGCTGCATTGAAATCAATCCTTGGAATTCAACCATTCATCATTTGGAGCATCCTACTTATTCGGTAATTGACATCGATCCATCGTCGAAGAACACTTTTGAGGAGGTAATTGAAGTCGCTCTTGCGATAAAAGAAGTTCTGGAGTTGGCAAAGATTGAAGGCTATCCAAAGACTTCAGGCTCATCGGGAATCCATATTTACATTCCTTTAGGCAATAAATACAGCTATGAAGAAGCCCGGAATTTTACAAAGCTGCTTTGTTATTACGTGAAAGAACGACTTCCCAAGCTCACCACAATGGAACGGACTTTAAACAAACGCAAGGGTAGAATCTATTTGGATTTTCTTCAAAACCGTCGCGGACAAACTTTAGCTGCTCCCTATTGCGTACGACCCAGAAAGGGCGCACCGGTCTCCGCTCCACTGTTGTGGAAAGAAGTGAAACCCGGATTGCAAATTCAGGATTTCACCATAAAAACCCTCCAACCACGACTGGAAAAGCTGGGCGATTTATATCGGCCGATTCTGGGAAATGGAATCGATATGGAAGAAGCGATTGACAATCTTTCGGGCTAAATTGGAGGGGCATTTTCCGTAGAGGAGGAATAGAAGTCGTAGTTGATTATGGATTCTGTATTTCGTTTTCATTCTCTTTTTTTAGGTGGAGATATATGGGTATCATACTCCCCAAAATTGAGGTCAGTGGTTAAGTTTCAAAAATGTGTAACTTTAACCCAATAGATATAAAAAGAAAGGAAGGAGTTTTTTCAAAATATAAAACAAAAACCTATCGAGCTATATGCTACCGAAAGAAAAAACAAACTTAAATCAGCTTAACCTTGGCATAGGAAATGGGAAGTAGCATATATGCAGGAATAATATTGAATTCCAACTATTAAGCGTTTAAATAATCTCTTTCCCATCTCATGAAAAAATATTAATCCTTCTTATACTCTCCCGAAAATTCAGCAGCCAAACTCAATTCTTTTTCTTCCGTAATTTTCTTGTAGTCCAAGTATTGTTTTAGTTTTTCGTATTCCAATGCTTTCATATAGTTTTCCATATAAACGTAGTCGGGTTGACCATTGTCGTTTGTTGGTAATAAGATTCGTTTCTTTGGTAAATCTGTACTTGAAAGTTGGTCCCCATAAGAAAATCCCGAAGCCATCCTTTTGAAGCAAAGCACCAAAAATTCTGCAACATATCTGTTTAATTCAAAGTTTGGAATTTGAACAGCGTGAATTTTCATATCAAGACTTGCTGTATATGGATGGTAAAACACACTACCTAAAAATGAAATAGAAATAAAATTTGTCAATACACGATAATTTTTGTGTTTAACGTTTTCATAAAAATCAAAAATTCCGTTGTTATTGTCAGTCGCGGTAAGTCTTGCGGTTTTCCCTTTTTTTAAAAGGTCTTTTGGTAAAAGTGCTCCTGTTGAAATATTAAAAACAGTTCCAATTTTAAACTCTTTCCACTCAATTTCTGATTTTAATTTTTCGCTTGGTTTCAACGTTAAAAGATGATTTTTATATGCTTCCAAAAGTTCGGTTTCTTTTTGTTGCATATAGCTTTTCATAAAGTCATAATCGGGTTTACCTTGTGAATTTACAGGAAGTAAGATTTTTTGGCGTTTCAATCTTTCTGTTCCCATTTTATAGCCATATCCATATTTTTCTTTTTGTCTTGTAATTATGTGAGAGATAAATATTCCAACATATTTATCAGGAAACTTTAATCTTAACTTTCTACAGTCGTTAGAGAACAGGGCTTCGTAAGGGTGAAAAAATGAATATCCGACAGAACCATTTCTATTTACAGATAAACAATTTCTTTCAAGAGTTTTATTGGTATTACCAACAAAATAGCCAATACCGTTTACATTTGCAGTTGCAGAAATATAGGGTGTTTCTCCTTTTATTCTTTCCTTTTCGTAAATGTCTTGACCTGATATAATTTCAGCAATATCAGTAATAAAAAACTCTTCCCATTCTCTGTTTGTCAATTCCATAGTTTAGTTTTTTTCGTTGTCAAACAGATATTCACGACCTTGCATTATCATACTGAACTCAAAAGTTAAATAATCGCCTATTGTTTTAGCAAAATCGGCTTCGGTTGGGATTTCGTCATTGAAGTAATAAAACGAGTGTAACCATTCATCTTCGGGTTCAATCGTGGTTTTTACGCAAAATTTTGTTTCAGCTTCCAATCGGTCAAACCAAACATCAAGCAAATGTTGCTTTTTGTCTTTTGCTTCGATTGTTTCTACCAATCCACGGTGTTTTTGCACTTCAAAACCGTCTTTTTCAAAGTTGATAAACTTTACTTCTTTGTCTTTGTAATGCGGAACTCCTGCGGTAAAAACTGCAATACAAGGATTTGTCCCAACACCGTAAAATGTATTTTTGTTCAGCGTTATAACACCTTCCAAAGTGTGATGTTTTAAAATATTTTCTTTTATCGCTTGTTCTTCTTTTGATTTTCCTGTCATTGAAGATTGTGGAACAATCACGATAACTTTTCCGTCAGCAACAATGGAATTGAGCAAATGCTCTGTAAAATTGATTTCGTATAAACTTGGATTTCCTTTGCTTCCCATTGAGTAGGGTGGGTTCATCATTCCGATTGTGCAACCTTTTAACTGTAGTTGAGCGGGATTTTGTTTTAAAAAATCTTCTTGTTCCAAATTGCTTTTTCCGTCTCCTCGCAAAATCATATTGGTTGTTGCAATTGTAAACATATAAGGCTGTAATTCTAATCCGTGCAATTGATTTTTTCTGATGTCAGCTTGTTGTCTTTGGTCGTCTGTTTTTTGCAACATATCGTGCATAGCTGCAATTAAAAATCCACCGGTTCCACAACAAGGGTCAAAAACTTTGTCGGTTGGCTTCAGTTCTGCTAAATCGCAAAATAATTCCGTAATATGTTTTGGTGTGAGGACGATACCTAAATTTTGTCCGTCTCCACCTGAATAAGACATAAATTCTCCATAAAACCGACCTAAATAATCTTCGGCAGATTGAATGTACTTGATGTTTTTGTAAATATTTTCGTATAAAAACTCGGTGTAATGTTTTAACGGAGTTTTGCTTAAATATTCGTTGACTTCGTTAATCGCTTTGGTGTCTTTAATAACCAAAAATTGGCTCAATAATTTGTCTTTTTTGACTTGCGGTGCAACATTAGCACGTTTTAAATTTTTCTCAATTGCTTCGTAGATTTTCTCACCGTCTGTTGTTGTTTGGTCGCCTGTTAAACTTTCAATGCTGAAACCTTTGTATTCCATTTCACGCAATGCCAACAAAATTCCCGAAACGATTAAGGGCTTATCTTTGTCTTGAATACTGCCATAATTCCGCAAATCTTCGTGAAGATTTTTTGCATCTTTCAGAATTTCTTCGGTTGTTTTTTCTTCTGGTGTTTGCTCTTTGAGAATGTTTTTTGTGTAGTATTCATCAATGTTTTTTTCGTTGAAAAGTGTAAAAGTTTCAACGTCTTCCAACTCTTTGTATTCGCCTCTTTCGTTGATGAAAATCGGAGAAATTTTATGTCGCTTTTCGTTACCCGAAACTCCAAAAGCGATTATCTTTTTGTAAGTTGTATTTTTTGATAAATGTAAGCCGTAAAATAATGCTCCGTTTACAGCATTGTTTCTCACGTTACCAATCTGGTCACAAACCAAATCTTTATCGTTTCGTTTGATGTGAAAAGAAACATCTGCTTTGTTTTCGATGACAAGTAAAAAATCTTTGACAACTCCGCAATATTCAGGAAAACCCACTTTTCCTGTTCCTGCTTTTGAAGCTGTTTTTAGTGCTTCGTCAATTTCTTTTATGTTGCTTCCTTGTGGGTGTAGGTCTATGTTTGCTTCTTTTAGTAATTCATAGACCCAAAAGTCTGTCAACACCTCTTTTTTTGCCATTTATTTTTTGTTTTATAGTAACAAAGTTAACTCGACTGTTATTAAGGTCTTTTATATCAACACTTTTGTCAGTCTGCTTAATTAATTTACACACGCAATTATAATAATTTAACCTGAATTTTTAAAATTTTGTTAATTATAATTCAACACTTTTAAGAGATGGAAATTAAATTTGCTTAGATATCAGCAAGCAGGTTAAATTTAAAAAAGAATAGAGATTATCTCTTCAGAATCGTTTTAATAAGTTGCACACAATTGGTTGAGGAAATATGTGTAAGCAATCACCTCCATTCGTTAAAGTTTTCCCGCTTCCCACTCATTATTTTTCATAAGTTCTTGGCGTTAAATTTGATGTAATCCTCGAATTTTCTCAAAATTCCACAGTAATTCCATCTTTTCCATCTTCAGCAAACCCAGATACAATACGGGTTCCAGACTTTTTTCCTACCCGTCTTCGAGTTCGCTTCGAGGGTTGTTTCAGAAAAGGTCGATTTTTGGAATAATGACTGGTTTTATTCTCGAAGGAGACTCGGACAAAACTCTTCCAAATTAATTAGTTTTAGCAAATGTTATCAATTTTTGTCAATTTTCTCAATAAAAGGCATTTGTATGCATTCGTAGTTTTTTAATTGAAAGTTTTTTGGGCGTGAGGCGAAATGCGTGAAGG
>CAZWVT010000067.1:0-8679 GCA_964636665.1 uncultured Flavobacteriaceae bacterium | reverse complement strand
TGGACGTAGGACGTAAGACTAACAGAATAATGGTTAATGGTTAATGGTTAATGGTCAATGGTTAATGGTCAATGATAAATGAAGAAAATCCTTTTTTCAGTCAAGTAACTGTGAAAACCCCGAATAATGACGGTCTTACGAAGTAATGTCAAAATCGTTTAGGACGCTATTGGTAGCAGATTCTGTAAGTTTAGAATATCCATAAAGTTAATTTTCTATTTTTCACGGATTCTTAAAATTTCTTATTTATTTTAGTTCATTAATTTATAAAACGCAAAATCTAAATAGCATAGGAAATTACCACAAAGGCTATCTTCATTTAATAAAGAAAACAATGAAAACAACTGTTGAACACAACGAACGAATTGCAAAAATGACCTTTGCCGAAGTTTATCCGCATTATGTCATTAAAATAGAAAAAAAAGGAAGAACTGTAGAAGAATTGCATCAAGTAATTGAATGGCTGACCGGATATAGTGTCGAGAAAATCCGAGAGCTCATCGATGAGAAAATCACATTTAAAACCTTTTTTGAAAGTGCAAATTTAAATCCAAATGCGCCTCTTATTACCGGTGTAATCTGTGGATATCGCATTGAAGAAATTGAAAACCCGATAACCAGACAAACGAGATATTTAGATAAATTGGTAGATGAATTGGCAAAAGGCAGGAAAATGGAAAAAATATTGAGGCAGTAAGAAACAGTTCGTATGCAAAGTCTTTTTAAAATTTATAAAATCGATACCGATGAGGCTCGTAAAATCAGCACAGAACCTGATTCCCCACATTCTCACGACTTTGAAGAACTCATTATCGGAATTAAAGGGCAATTAGAACATTTTATCGATTTTAAAACTGTTACCATCCAAACGCCTTTTGTAAGTTTTGTAACCAAAGGAAAGGTTCACAGAGCCGTCCCGATGGTAAAAAACGGTATTTGCGATATGTGGGTTTTACGGTTTAAAAGCGAATTGATTCCCGATATAATTTTCCAGCTTTATGCTTCTTTCCACAATCAGGCAACATTCAAAATTTCAGCAGAAAATTGTTTTGCCCAACTCAATTCGATTTGTGAGATTATTTACAATGAAATGAAACAAGAAAGTCCCGATTTGAGTGTCATTAAACATTTATTAAGTGCCTTATTTATCATGATAGAATCAGAAAGGAATAAAGTTTTTCCAGACGACAAAAACTACTCGGTCACGCAAAACGAAACCCTATACAATTTTCTAAAGATTCTGGAAGAAAATTACCAACGACCCTTAGGCGTTGATTTTTATGCTCAAAAATTATTTATGTCTGTTCGAAATCTGAATCTTATTTCAAAAAATATTTTGCAACAAACTGTGAGTGAACTTATTGAAACCCGCAAATTAATTGAAGCGAAAAATCAATTAATTCACAGTGATAAAAATATTTCTGAAATTGGTTTTAATCTTGGATTCAATGAAAAAGCATACTTTACGAATGTTTTTAAGAAACGAACCGGACAGACTCCCTCAAAATTTAGAAAAGAAATGCAAAAACTGCTTTCCTGATTTTACAACTCTTCTTCTTAAATCTGTTGTTTTTTGACAGTCATTTCTTCGCACCTTTGCATTAAACATTTAAATACAAACTTTATTCATTAACTTTTATAAATTATCTATTATGAAAAACATCAAAAAATCAATGAACATCTTTACGATATTAGCGGTATTGTTCTTTTCGGGAACTACTGTTTTTGCTCAATCTACTTGGAAAATTGACCCGGCACACGCCAAAGTTTCATTTTCCACAGTTCACAATACAATTGCCGATGTTTCCGGTTTGTTCAATTCGTTTGAATCCACCATTACAGCTTCCAAAGATGATTTTAGCGATGCGTCTGCAACTCTTAAAATCAGTACAGAATCTATTGATACTGAAGTAGAGATGAGAGACGATCATCTTAGAAGTGCAGATTTTTTCGAGGTGGAGAAGTATCCTGAAATGACTTTTAAAAGCACTTCTATAGAAAAAACCGATAAGAAAAATCACTATTTGCTAAAAGGAAATTTAACCATTCGCAATGTTACCAAACCCATCACGCTAAATATGTGGTATCGCGGTACGATTACTGACAGCAACAGCGGAAAACAAATTGCAGGTTTTCAGATATCAGGTACTTTGAATCGTTTGGATTACGGTGTCGGACCAAAATTTCCTGAGGCATTAATCAGTAATAAAGTGATGATAAAAGCAGATGCCGAATATATCCAACAATAAAAATATGCCCATTTTATCACATTAATTTAGTGTAGTAATGATTATATGATGACAGTGGACACATTACGAAACATTAACTCGATTAAGGATAACACAGGCAAAATGCCTGTGTTGTTTTTAGGTCACGGAAGTCCGATGAATGCTATTGAAGAAAATGAATTTGTCCAAGGTTTTCGTAATATGGGTAAAGAAATTCCATGTCCCAAAGCAATTTTATGCATTTCGGCACACTGGGAAACTTGCGGAACATTCGTTAGTGCAAATGAAAACCCACCGACGATTCACGACTTTGGCGGATTTCCTAAAGCATTGTTCGACTTTCAATATCCGGCTTCGGGACATCCTGAATTGGCAAAAATGATTGCTTCGTCAATTACTCAAACCGAAATCAAATTGGATTATAATCGCGGATTGGATCACGGCGCATGGAGCGTAATTAAGCATTTATTTCCAAAAGCTGACATTCCCGTTATCATGATGAGTTTAGATTTTACAAAAAGTCCACAAGAACATTATGATTTGGCACGAGCACTTTATCCGCTTCGTAAAGAGGGAATTCTCATTGTTTGCAGCGGAAATATTGTCCATAATTTACAAAAAGTTGCTTGGTCAAAAATGAACAAGGTATTCGGATATGATTGGGCAATAGCAGCCAATGAAAAAATAAAAACTTTTCTTATCGAGAAAAATTACCATAAACTTATTGATTTTCATTCTCTGGGTGATGCTTTTAATTTGGCAATTCCCACTTCCGAACATTATTTACCGTTGCTGTATGCAGTAGCATTACAGGACAAAAATGAAGAACTTGAATTTTTCAATGATAAAATTGTGGCAGGTTCACTAAGTATGACATCAGTTAAAATTGGTTAACAAAAAACAAATATTATGAATACAACATATAAAATTCCCGGAAATACCCGAATCGGACATGTTCATTTAAAAGTTTCAAATATTCAGCGTGCTTTGGATTTTTATTGTGGACTTTTAGGTTTTGAAATCACTACAGAATATGGTGAGAACGCTGTTTTTATTTCTGCCGGAGGTTATCATCATCACATCGGGTTGAACACTTGGCACAGTAAAGATGCACCGCCGGCTTCCAGAAATTCGGTAGGACTTTATCATACGGCGATAGTCTATCCTACTCGAAAAGATCTTGCTGAAATTTTCAATCGTCTCCTTCAAGCGGGATATCCTTTAACGGGGGCTTCTGATCACGGAGTTTCTGAAGCCTTATATCTTGACGATCCTGACCAAAACGGAGTCGAATTATATTGGGATAAACCTAAAGAAGAATGGCCTCGAAAAGCAGACGGTTCAATTAATATGTTTACCAAGCCTTTGAATCTTGAGAATTTGCTCAGTGAACTTTCATAAAGTTTTTTCGATTGAGAATTAAAAACTATGAAAACCAAATTTATGAGTAAGGTCGGGAGCAAATATTTGATAATCATTTAAATCACAAATTATCGAAGGTCCCTTTCCTCTTCTTTTTTGGAGTAATCTGTTAATTCCGAACGGCCAGTCCAATTCGATTTTACCAAGTACATCAATGTTGGTAGTTCCCGATGCATTTTGAAGAATAATAACATCTTGTCCTGAATAAATTAAATCATTGGTTATTTGATTTGCAGCTACACTTGTCGCATTTGGATGTTTTATTACATAAACCGAACCGTGGGCAAGAGAAACATTATCTAAGGGAATAAAAATGCTGAGCGGATTTTTTCCATGACCGATTGCAATTCTGTAATTGCTTAAATCTTTTGAAACGCCCGTAAAATTTGCAATTTCTAAAGCGTTAAAGTTTCCGGTATCATGAACGTATTTAGAAATAAAAAGCTCATTTGCATAAATTGTTGAAGAAGTTTTTCTTACTATCTCCCAGTTTTGACCGTTCCATATTTCGAGATTTCCCGTATTTACGACATAAATAAGCAGCCCTTCATCTTCAGGAGAAGGTGAAATTGTATTTTTTGCGTTGTCATCCGGAATGCGCGGGGGCATAAACCCGTAAAAATCGCCTATTCCATTTATTTGACTGCGGACATCGAGACTAGATTTCGGAGAAGGATCATCAGTTCCGATTCCAACTTGAGCCGATAGTGTAGAAACTGTCATCAGCAAGAATATAAACAAGTTAAATAATTGTTTCACAGCATATTATTTTAAAAATTATGCATACCTAATCCGTCATAGGTTCCCTCGGGATAAACTTCAAACTGATCCGGAACGTAATATTCAGACGGTCCAAAGCCCGGTTTTCTTCTCAAGGTTAAAGCTTTTCCAAATTCCCAATTTATTCGCGGCACGCCGATAACATCTATCCAATTTTGACCGGCTCCCGTTTTCTTTAATATTATCGGGTCATTCCCATCAAAAAAAGCAATCGGTCCGGAATGAAAACCGGAATCGATTTCAGTTGCCGTACTAGTTTTGATGACAAAAACATCGCCGTGATTTAGAATTTGACTTCCTAATGAATGTTCAGTTGCAGAAATTCCTCCATGACCGGGACTTCCTGAATTATTAGCCGGCACTCCCCCATTTGAATTTACCAATAATGAATAGTCAGATAAATTTACGGGAGTTCCCGTAAAATTTGCAATTTCAATTGCTTTGTTGTTTCCCGAAGACTTTTCTACATATTCAGAAATAAATAAATCTTTGGCAAATCCACTCGAAACATTTTGGTGCATATTGCTCCAATTTTCTCCATTCCAAATCTCCAGAGAGCTTGTACTTTTTACGTAAACAATCATTCCTTTATCATCTTGCGTAGCTCCAATTGAAAGTTTTGCAGCATCATCAGGTACTCGAGGTGGCATAAATCCTTTGTAATTGCCGTTACTAAATCCGGAAAGATGCAGAATTGCCTTATCGGATATTTCTGTTGTTCCTATTCCAATTTGACTGTAAGAACTTCCGGTTATAATTAATGCAATTAAAAAAATTAGATTAGTTTTCATTTTACAAAGCTGTTATTCATAGAAATCGTGCCAACCAAGACCTGAAAAATCGTCTCTACCGTGAATATCAAATTGTTCCGGATAATAAATTGATGAAGGCCCATAATGTTTTTTTCTTCTTAAAGTTATATCCGTACCATAGCCTTCACGAACTCCTACTTCTCCCAATGTATCGATAAGAATCCCTGATTTCACCAATAAAACGGCATCATCGCCATTAAAGCTTAAAGTACTGATTATCAATTGAGCGTATTGTTGTAATTGCGAATCTGAACTTGAATGTGCAATCACATAAACCTGCCCATGATTCAAGTTGCCACTGAGCGAAATGATATGATTTGGAGATTGGTTGTAATCGCGTCCGTTGGAATATATTAGAATTTGATAAGCACTCAAACTGACTGAATTCCCGGTATAGTTTGCTATTTCTATGGCTTTGTTGTTTCCGCTTCCTTCAACATATTCCGAAAAGAATAAGTCGTCGGCAAAATCCGGTTGGTCGTCACAATTAATTTTTTGCCAGAAAGCACCATCCCAAAATTCCAAACATCCTGTGGTATTTACATAAACTATAAGCCCTATATCATCCGAAGTTGGAGAAATTGCATTGCGCTCTGATTCATCGACAACACGCGGCGGAAGAAATCCTCTGTAAATTTCATCATCTCCCAATTGACTGCTTATTTCCAGAATTGCGTTTTCTGAAGGAGTTTGAGTTCCTATTCCCACCTGTGCAAAACCGGAAAAACCAACTAATATTAAAAGTAATTTTATGTCAACAAACATTCTTTCCATAACCAGAAGATTATGTTTGTTAACAAAAATATAAAGAAATTTAAGATTTCAAAGGATATTTATTTTAAACATCAAAAGTTTGCGTTGGGTTTTTAATGCCTTTATAGTTGAGTAAGTCTTCTCCTTTTGCAATGATTGTGCTTACGGTAATATCTCCTGTAACATTCACAACTGTTCTGAACATATCTAAAATCCTATCTACCGGAAAAATAATTGCAATCCAAGCAGGATTAAGTCCGACTGATTCAAGAACAATGATTAACATCACCAAACCTGCACTTGGAACCGCAGCCGAACCAATAGAAGCCAAAGCAGCTGTTATAACAATAGTTACTTGTTGAGCTATCGTTAAGTCAATCATGTGTATTTGTGCTAAAAACACCACTGCAACTGCTTGGTATAAGCAAGTTCCATCCATATTTACCGTAGCGCCGATAGGGAGCACAAAACTGGTTATTTTTTTATCTACACCTAAATTTTCTTCTGTACATTCCATAGTAACCGGAAGCGTGGCGGCACTGCTTGAAGTTGAAAAAGCCAACGTTTGTGCCGGTAGAATTGCTTTAAAAAATCCTCTGTAAGGAATTTTTTTTACAAAGAGTTTGATAAAGAATGGATATATAGCTGTAATCATTAACATCAATCCTAAAAACACTGTAAGTGAATACCAGCTCAATCCTTTAAAAATTTCAACCACTTTGGATACATCATCTCCTGCCATTTTTCCAACTTCTCCTGCCAACAAAGCAAAGACAAAAAATGGTGCTGCCTGCATTACCAAGTCCACCATTTTCAAGAAAACTTCTGTGGCACTGTCCATAAAATCCATTACAGGTTTTGATTTATTGTTGGGAATCAATAACAGAGAAATTCCAAAAAAGATTCCGAAGAATATAATTTGAAGCATCAGCGTATTGTCACTTAATGAAAAGAAAAAGTTCTCAGGAACAATATCTACCAGAGGTTGTAATGGAGATTCTTTAACGGTTTCAGTAGCCGGTTTAGCGGATGAAATTCTATCATTTTCAGAAGCTTCAACCAATTCGCTTCTGGAGAGTTCGCTTATGCGCTGTGCGCGTTCAAAAAATTCCGGATTTTGAAGATAATTTATTCCGTCCTTAATCTCCAAATTTTCCGAAGCCGCCCATATTTCATAACTAATTCGATTATCAATTCTACTTTGCTCATCTATCAGTTTTCCCGGCTGGATTATGTTTACCAAAACCAAACCGAGGCTGGCTGCTATAACTGTAGTAATCAAATAAATCGAAAGTGTTTTTGCACCCATTCTTCCCAAACTTGCCGGATCTCCAATATTGGCTACACCACTGATAATAGAGACTAAAACCAAAGGAACTGCAATAAGTTTTAACAAATTGATGAAAATAGTTCCAAACGGCGCAATCCAGTTAATGGTAAATTCACTCCAGCCCAAAGAGCTTGAAAGAAGTGCCCATGCAATTCCCAGAATGAGTCCGATAATGATTTTCCAGTGTAATGAAAGTTTTTTCATAAAAAAGATTGGTTTTTAAAAATCTGCTATAATTTTTTAATGTTCATTTTGAAATTTGATTTTGCAAATAAAAATCTGCTAAAACAAGTGCCGTCATAGCCTCAACAATCGGAACGGCACGAGGAACTACACAGGGATCATGGCGTCCTTTTCCTTTAAATTCCACAATATTTCCTTTATTGTCAATCGTTTGTTGCGATTGCATAAGTGTTGCCACAGGTTTAAAAGCTGCTCTAAAATAAATATCCATACCATTACTGATGCCGCCTTGAATGCCGCCGCTTAAATTTGTTTTTGTACTTCCGTCGGAATTAAATAAATCATTGTGTTCACTTCCCTTCATTTTCGCTCCGCAAAATCCGCTTCCGTATTCAAATCCTTTTACAGCATTGATAGAAAGTATGGCCTTCCCCAGTTGTGCGTGAAGCTTGTTAAAAACCGGGCTTCCCAAACCTACAGGAACATTCTGAACCACACACGTGATCGTTCCTCCTACAGTATCGCCATTTTTTCTGATTTCTCTGATTAAAGATTCCATTTTTTGTGCAATTTCCAAATCAGGACATCGCACAGGGTTGCTTTCTGTCAGTGAAAAATCCAAATCTCGATAAGGTTTATCTATAAAAACATTGCCTACAGATGAAACAAACGCATTGATTTTAATTCCGGAAAGTAACTGTTTTGCTATGGCTCCTGCAACAACACGACAAGCTGTTTCACGGGCAGAAGCACGACCTCCACCTCTATAATCGCGAATTCCATATTTTTTTTCGTAAGTGAAGTCTGCATGTGACGGACGATATAAATCTTTTAAATGATTGTAATCTTTGGATTTGTAATCTTTGTTTTTAATAATAAAACCAATCGGAGTTCCAGTGGTTTTTCCCTCAAATATTCCTGAAAGAAACTTTACTTCATCAGGTTCTTTTCGTTGCGTTACAATCGCAGATTGCCCGGGTTTTCTGCGTTCCATCTCTTTTTGAACAGCTTCTAAGTCTATGGAAATTCCGGCGGGACAGCCATCAATAATTCCACCTATGGCAGAACCATGTGATTCACCGAAAGTCGTAAGTTTAAAAATAGTTCCGAAGGAATTTCCTGCCATTGTATTATTTTGAACAAATGTAAACTTTCAAGTGGAAATATTCAA
>CAZWVT010000066.1:0-8740 GCA_964636665.1 uncultured Flavobacteriaceae bacterium | reverse complement strand
GTATAATTAAATGAAGGGCGGATATGAATCAGCCAAGTCGAATCAATTTTAATATTGAATTTCATATTGACACGTTCACTTCTATTGTCGTTTTGAATGGCACTCATGTTTTCAGAGAAATACCGTCGATCCGGCAAGATGTTTTCCCGATTTCGTTTTGTTTCATTGTTCATCGCTCCTCCCGAATGAAAATAATCTGCGGAAACGTCAAAACCTTTTGTTATTTCATCGGCATAATTCGCACCCCAAAGGATGCTTTCCAAAATTCCCTGACTTGCTCCGAAGTTCATGCCATTAATTCCAAACGATCCTCCGGTGCTTCGCCAATTAGAACCTCCCCTGCCTAACAATTCACTAATCTCCCCAAAACTGAATCCCGGGGAATTGATGTTGTTTCCTCCCAAGAGTACACTCATGCGCCTGTTGTTGTCAAAATAATTTAATAATCCTGCATATTCATAACGTTCATCAGTACCTACTCCTGCTGCAACTCTTCCAAAAATACCGCGATTTCGGTCTTCTTTGACAGTTAGATTGATGGTTTTACTTTCACGACTCCCCGATTCACCTGTAAATGCCTCTGAATCTGTTTTTGTATCGGTAATTTGAATCTTTTCAATCATCTCTTTTGACAAGTTTCTGGTAGCAATTGTCGGATCATCACCGAAAAAAGGTTTGCCGTTTACCATAATCTCAGAAACCGGTTTTCCGTTTACCGTAAGCGTGCCGTCCATCGCCACTTCCACTCCGGGAAGCTGTTTTAATAAATCCTCGACGGTGGCGTCGGGTCTTGTTCTAAAAGAGGAAACGTTAAACTCCAGCGTATCTCTTTTTATGACAATCGGCGCACGGGAAGTAATGACGACTTCTCCCAGTTGGTTTAACGAAGGTTTTAATGCAATCACGCCTAAATCATGACTTCGCTCGGATAAATCAATTACTTGTTGATAATTTTCATAACCTATATAACTGACATTCAGACGTACTTGAGCGGCATTTGTGTTTCCTTCAAGCGCAAATTCTCCGTTTCTTCCGGTAATCATATAAGTAATCAAAGTGCTGTCTGTTGCGGTTTCGATAAAAACCGTTGCAGATTCAAGAACTTCACGAGTTTCGGAATCGACTAAAGTTCCGCCGACATTAAATTTCTGAGGAAAAACAACTGTTGAAAAAAACAGGAAAACAACAAATAATAAAGACTTCATTAATATCAATAAAAACGCTACAAGATAAACAAAACTTGACAATTTGTAAACGTTTTTGAGACGTTAGACTTAAAGCTATTCCTAAGACAATAAATTTAGACTATAAAATTTTTGAACAAATCGGATGTGTTATTTGAGATGTTTATAACTTATACATGACCGTAAAATCGAAATTAATTTTAAATTGATGAAAATTATGAATCAAAAAAATGATGTAATTTCATTATTTTTGAAAGAATCAAATAATAACAATACAATCAAATACAACAAGTTATGGGATTTTTTAAATACAAATGGCAGTTTATTGCAATGTACGGAATTGGTTTTGGCTGGTTGCTCCTGATAAATGCACTTTCATTTAAATTCCTGGATTATACCACTATCATCGCTGCTTATGCAGTCGGCTTGATTATGGGAATAGTCATTTATTTTACCAGGAGAAAAGAACCTTGGTTTCAAAAACTGAAATAGGGCTATAACGTATCATAATATGATAACGTAAAATCGATGGATTACAGAGCAATTGAAAACATTGCTCTGTAATCCTTTTATTTTTTTCTGAAATAAACCGTAATTGGTACGCCTGTGAAGTTAAAGTTTTCACGCAGTTTGTTTTCTACAAACCGTTTATAAGGTTCTTTTACGTATTGCGGCAAATTACAAAAGAAAGCAAAACTCGGATAATGTGTTGGAAGTTGGGTACAGAATTTTACTTTGATGTATTTTCCTTTGTTTGAAGGTGGCGGATTGTCGCTAATGATAGGCAACATCACGTCGTTCAATTCTTTTGTCTTGATTTTTTTGGTTCGATTTTCATAAACTTCAACAGCGGTTTCAATGGCTTTGTAAATCCGTTGTTTAGTCAATGCCGACATAAATACAATGGGAACATCCACAAAAGGTTCAATTTGTTGGCGGATATAACGTTCGTATTCCTTCACCGAACTGCTTTCTTTGTCTTCAATCAAATCCCATTTATTGGCTAAAATCACGATTCCTTTGTTGTTTCGCTGTGCCAACCAGAAAATATTCTCAACTTGTCCGTCAAATCCGCGGGTTGCATCAAAGACGATAATCACCACGTCGCTGTGTTCAATGGCGCGAACACTCCGCATTACGGAATAAAACTCAATATCTTCTTTGATTTTTTTCTTTTTTCTGATTCCGGCGGTATCCACCAGATTAAATTCAAATCCGAAACGATTGTATCGCGTATCGATGCTGTCGCGGGTTGTACCTGCAACATCCGTAACGATATAACGATCTTTTCCTATCAAGGCATTGATAAAGGAAGATTTTCCCGCATTGGGACGGCCGACTACTGCAAAACGCGGCAATTCAGATTCTTCTTCATGGTTTCGTTCCGGCAATACTTTGACCATATCGTCCAACAATTCTCCGGTTCCGCTGCCGTTGATTCCCGATATTGGATATATTTTCTCAAATCCCAAGCCGTAAAATTCAGCTGCATCATACAGTCTGTTTCCCGAATCAACTTTATTGATGGTAAGAAATACGGGCTTTTTAGAGCGTCGAAGCAAGTTTGCTACTTCTTGGTCCATTCCGGTAATGCCGCTTTCCACATCGACCATAAAAATAATAACATCTGCTTCATCGATGGCGAGTTCAACTTGCTTGTCGATTTCTGCTTCAAAAACATCGTCGCTTCCGGTAACATAACCTCCGGTATCTATCAAAGAAAAATGCTTGCCATTCCAATCACTCTTGCCATAATGCCGGTCTCGGGTAACGCCACTTATCGCATCTACGATGGCTTCACGACGTTTAATCATCCGGTTAAAAAAAGTGGATTTACCGACATTTGGTCTTCCTACTATGGCAACTATTCCCATAATCTTGAATTTATATATTAGATTTGTTTGTTTTGACAAAAATAGCTTTTGTTGCGTAATTATAAGGTTAAATTTTTATACGGAGTAAATTTCAAGTGGTTTGATTTCTAAGAAAAGATGTCAATTGTTTTATGGAGCAAAAAATAGAGAAATCACTGTTAGTTACTTTTGGTCATACCCAAATCGGCGCAACTGTCTTTCGTTACTTCGCCAATCTTTGTTGACTTTTACAAACAATTCCAAATGAATCTGTTTTTCAAAAAAGG
Organism: uncultured Flavobacteriaceae bacterium; assembly: GCA_964636665.1. Classification (GTDB taxonomy): domain Bacteria; phylum Bacteroidota; class Bacteroidia; order Flavobacteriales; family Flavobacteriaceae; genus JAAYLC01. The sequence continues at coordinate 5,416 of CAZWVT010000066.1, read as the reverse complement.
CTTCCAAATCTTTACGTGCTTCCGTTCCTACTCTTTTTAATGCACTTCCTTTATGCCCGATTAAAATTCCTTTTTGGGAATCGCGTTCAACCATAATCACACTTCTGATTCTGATGATTGTGTCTTCTTCAATAAATTCTTCGGTTTCAACTTCTACGGAATAGGGAATTTCTTTTTTGTAGTGTAGTAATATTTTTTCGCGAATGGTTTCGTTTACAAAAAACCGCTCCGGTTTATCAGTCAATTGGTCTTTTGGAAAATACGGCGGAGAAACAGGCAACAACTCAATGATTTTTGACAATACTTCCTGAACCCCGAAACTCTTTAATGCAGAAATAGCGAAAACCTCAGCATTGGGAACTTTATTTTTCCAAAGGGAAACCGCTCTGTTTAACAAGGTTTCATTTCCTTGATCAATCTTGTTAATCAGAATTAATACAGGAATTTTGAGGTTTTTGAGTTTCTCTAAAAATGCTTCATCTTTCACTTCCTTCTCTCCCAATTCCACGACAAACAATAAGATATCGGCATCATCAAAAGCAGTATGCACAAAGCTCATCATCGTTTCCTGAAGCAGATACGCAGGCTTGATAATTCCGGGCGTATCACTGAAAATGATTTGATAATCTTCCTGATTTACAATTCCCAAAATACGATGTCTCGTGGTTTGCGCTTTGGAAGTAATGATAGCCAAACGTTCGCCCACCAATGCATTCAACAGCGTGCTTTTCCCCACATTGGGATTTCCAATAATGTTTACAAAACCTGCTTTATGTTCCATATTTATTTTCAATTGGCTACAAATTTAGTCTTAATCTACGTGGTACACCATATTTTACAATAAAATCAAACTTAATTTTGTTTTAATTGGCATCCCTAAGCACCTTTATTATCACCCATTTTTTACAGAAGAATTATGTATTTTAGCTGCATGTTTCAGAGAAAAAAAATCGAAATTGAAGAAGGAGATTATTACCTGACTCCTGAAGGTTATCGCTGTTTTACGGAACAATATCATCTCAAGCGCGGTTATTGCTGCCAAAGCGGTTGCCGTCATTGCCCTTACGGATTCAATAAAAAAACAGGGAAAACAGAGAGATAAAGAATACAGAAAACCTCATAAAACGGGTTTTCTCTTTTAATATATAACTGATTAGGATTTAAATCATGACATTTCAAGAACAAATTCAACAAGGCATTCCAAACCAATTGCCTGAAAAAAAAGCTTACGACCCAAACATAAATCACGCCCCAAAACGCAAAGAAATTCTCACGGACGAAGAAAAGAAACTCGCATTGAGAAACGCCCTGCGTTATTTTGACAAAAAACATCATCAAACCTTACTCCCGGAATTTCGAGAAGAATTAGAAACTTACGGCAGAATCTATATGTATCGTTTTCGACCGGATTATAGCATGTACGCCCGCTCCATTGATGAATATCCCGGAAAAAGTATGCAAGCAAAAGCCATTATGCATATGATTCAGAACAATCTGGATTATGCCGTGGCGCAACATCCTCATGAATTGATAACTTATGGCGGTAATGGCGCCGTTTTTCAGAATTGGGCTCAATATTTATTGACCATGCAATACCTGAGTGAAATGACTGATGAGCAAACGTTGGTGATGTATTCCGGACATCCGATGGGGCTTTTTCCATCCCACAAGGAAGCACCGCGCGTGGTAGTAACCAACGGCATGATGATTCCGAATTACTCAAAACCTGACGATTGGGAAAAATTTAATGCGCTCGGCGTTACGCAATACGGACAAATGACTGCGGGAAGTTATATGTACATCGGTCCGCAGGGAATTGTTCACGGAACTACGATAACCGTATTAAACGGATTTAGAAAAATAAACAAAACCCCCAAAGGCGGTTTGTTTGTAACATCCGGTCTTGGCGGCATGAGCGGCGCACAACCCAAAGCAGGAAGCATTGCAGGATGCGTAACGGTTTGTGCCGAAGTGAATAAAAAAGCAACAGAAACCCGGCATGCTCAAGGTTGGGTGGATGAAATCATTTCCGATTTGGACACATTGGTAAAACGTGTTTGCGAAGCCGTCAAAACCAAAGAAACCGCGTCCATTGCTTACGACGGGAACATTGTAGAAGTATGGGAAAAATTTGCCGAAGAAAACATACAAATCGATTTGGGAAGCGATCAAACTTCCTTACACAATCCGTGGGCAGGAGGATATTATCCGGTTGGACTTACTTATGAAGAAGCCAATAAAATGATGGCAGAAAATCCTGAAAAATTTAAAGAAAAAGTCCAGGAAAGTTTGCGACGACAAGTAGATGCCATCAACAAACACACAGCACGGGGAACTTATTTCTTTGATTATGGCAATGCTTTTTTATTGGAAGCCTCACGAGCCGGAGCCGATGTTCTATCTGACGATCCAAACCGTGAATTTAAATATCCGTCATACGTACAAGATATTATGGGTCCTATGTGTTTTGATTACGGATTTGGTCCTTTCCGTTGGGTTTGCGTTTCCGGAAAACCGGAAGATTTGCAACTAACCGACGAACTTGCAACACAGGTTTTGGAAGAGTTGATGAAAACATCGCCACAAGACATTCGCCAACAGATGCAAGACAACATTCAATGGATTAAAGGAGCACAAGAAAACAAACTTGTTGTCGGGTCGCAAGCGCGGATACTTTATGCCGATTCTGATGGACGAATTAAAATTGCTTCGGCGTTTAATAGAGCCATTTCCGAAGGAAAAATCGGACCGGTAGTTTTGGGTCGTGATCATCACGATGTTTCAGGAACGGATTCTCCGTATCGTGAAACTTCAAATATTTATGATGGCAGTCGTTTTACTGCGGATATGGCCATTCACAATGTGATTGGCGACAGTTTCCGAGGTGCTACTTGGGTCAGCATTCACAACGGTGGTGGCGTTGGCTGGGGCGAAGTAATTAACGGCGGTTTCGGAATGGTTCTTGATGGTAGTAAGGAAGCACAAAAACGTTTGGAAAACATGCTTTTCTGGGATGTAAACAACGGAATTTCACGCCGTAGCTGGGCTCGAAACGAAGGAGCAATCAGTGCCATTAAGCGTGCGATGAAAACCAATCCCAATCTGAAAGTAACCCTTCCAAACTTTGTGGACGATGTTCTTTTTGATTGATTATAGAAGCGTTAAAACATAAATCCAAAACAGAAAAAGTTTGTATATTTAATCAGAAAAAGAAAAAACAACTTAGATTCTAAATTGTAATGCTATGAAAACATTAAATATATTATCACTTTTATTTGTATTGACGCTTGCTTCTTGTTCTTCTGTTCAAGTGGCAACGGATTACGATCGCGAAGCAAACTTCAACAATTACCACTCTTATGCTTTTTACAAACCGGGAATTGACAAAGCAGAAATAAGCGATTTAGACAAGCGACGCATTCTCCGGGCAATTGATGCTGAACTCAGTCAAAAAGGAATGGTTAAATCCGAAAATCCCGATTTGCTAATCAGTTTTTTTACCAAAGAACGGCAACGGGTTAATGTTTACAACAATCATTTCGGACACCATTGGTATTGGAATCCCTATTGGTTTGGCGGCCATCACGGAAGCACCGTTTCCACCGATACCGAAGGCACGCTCTTTATAGATGTAATCGATGCAAAGACCAATAATCTAATTTGGCAAGGCATGGGCAAAGGAAATATCCAAACGCAAAATATCGATAAAAAAGAAGCCAGAATCAATGAGATAGTTTCCGAAATCTTAAAGAAATACCCGCCTGAAAAGAAGTAACTTTCAATAGTTAGTTTTGCTTTTGGAATTCAAACAACAATGCCCGGTTTTACATCGGGCATTTTCTTTTAAGAGCGTTGCGAAACATTCTCCGGATTGACAAAATTTACTTCTTCATCTTAATAAATAGTCTTCTTTATATTATTAAATTAAAGCATAAAATCATATAAAAAACTTAAATATCCACGAGTGTTTTTTTACTATACATATTTCTTGTTATATGGAATAATACTTACAATCACATCCACGGTAGAATCAAACTCATAAACATTGTTTTCAGCATTTCCAGCAATATTTATTAGTTCATAGATTTTTTTATAATCATCATTTCCTTTAAATTTAAAAAGAAGTTCCTTACCACGATATCTCGTCTTTATTATGTTCCCAATAGGCGCATCCTTTAGAGGAACGGTCAACAGTTTCGAATCAATATCAAAATATTTGCTGTTCACGGAATGTTCGACATACTTTGGAAAATGTTGCAAAAATTGGGTATTATATCTATTGAGCAATGTCTGTCGAGTTTTATAGTCCAAGTTGTTGAAATCGTAATTTCTTATCTTGTCAGCAATCCCCACACTCTCAAAAAATTCAAAAGGTATATATTTCAAAAACTGTTTCCTGAATTGAAGTCCACCTGTTAAATATTGATGTCTAATCAAATCCAGACCTATGTTCATCCCAGTATAGACAATACCATCTTTATTATACCAAACACTATTATCTAACAATAAAGCACTTACACCATTGGCAAGAAACAACATGGACGTGGTTTCATCAGTACCATTGAATTCAATGGTAGCAGGAGTTCTTTCTGTACCACGCCTAAAAAACAATCGTGCCAATAAAGGATTTTTGGAAAATTTATCATATTTACTGGCTTTAATTTCTTTCATTATGGTAACAAAAGATTTTCTTTTAGGAGTATCTGCTCTAATTCTTTTGTTTTCATTAGCAACATTATTTTTAAACATACCATCAAAAAGGGTAGTAAACAAAAAGCGTTTGACAAGGTTAATAGCCCTTTTTTTTATATTTACCTTACTTCTTACACTGTCTGAGAAATAGTCATTAGACAAATACCCAAGTGTAAAATTTATCATTTCAGATAAAAAACCACTATTATAAGGAAATAGAGTATCATTACTTTTATATATATCATTCACTGGAACTAAACTGTGAATAAATATTGAACCTGGAATAGAATTTGGTTTTAGATACGTATCGTGCTTATCTGTTTCAAACATTTTTACGTAACCTTTTTTAATTAAAAATTCTGCTTTTAATATATCTTCGCTCTGAACTATAATGGATTCAAATAACACACTGCTTACATTAGAAATGCCGATAGTATTTATACCCCACATTTGAGCTTCCTTCTCCTGCATATAAAGTAAAGAACCTCCAAAACCGATATTCCCATCAATATTAATAGAATCCTGTAATTTTTGAATTGGTTCAAGTATTTCTTGAAACTTTATAAACTTATCTAAAATTAAAGTTTGTTGTTGATTATAAAAACTTTCTTTATCCTCTATAAACTTTGGATTATTTCTTTCAACAATATTGTTTTCTAAATCTAAAAATGACTTTTGTACTATCGCCCTCATAGGGTTGTATTAAAATATGTCCGTCGCATAT
>CAZWVT010000065.1:0-9307 GCA_964636665.1 uncultured Flavobacteriaceae bacterium | reverse complement strand
GTTGCATGCTATACTTTTTTGGGTGAAAAGAATTGATTATCTAATAATTGCAAAAGTATGTCTTAAAGTAGAATTAAAACAACAATCAAAACAAAATAAAACTTTAATTTGGGTATTATTTACATTTAACTTAAATTTAGAGAATATTTCTATCATAAAGCCTCTAATTATGAAAAAACAAGTTTTTAAATTAATCTTTACTATAGCTTTCTTTTCTTCACTCTTCGTGAAAGGACAGAACTCAGAAGAATATTATCTTGAAATAAAACCAGGATATGAATTGGGTAATATTCAAAAAATGGTCAATCCAGACCAAACCCTAACCTTGATTATGGAGAATCAAGATTTCGCCAATGTTTTAAACAATAATAAGGTATATACGTTTGAGAGGATGTATCCCACTGCACAGACACCAAGATTGCAAAGAATTTATTATGTCAAAACTTCTGATAATTTTGTTAACGAAACTATTATCTCTCAGCGTAATGAGGTACAAAGATTTTTTTTAATGGATGATTCCAGTCTAATAGATACTGCCGCAAACATATCACTTCCACTATCGCCATCGTTTGTATTACCGAATGATTACAATGACCCCTATACGGGGGAAAGATATACAGCCTATGATTTAATTAGATTGCCCTTGGCGTGGACTATCACGAGGGGAAATTCAAATATATTAATCGGGGTGGATGATGTTGCAAATCCTCTTGATCATCCCGATTTGGAGGGTCAAATATTTGACACCATTTTTATAAATAACTATAACGGAGCTCTTAAGGATCATGGAGTAGCCGTTTCCGGAAAAATTGTGGCAAAAGCCAATAACAATCAATATATTGCGGGGGTAGCACACGATTCTAAAGTTGTTTTTGCTTATACAAATGGAGGTGCAAAGGATTTAATTAATGGCTTATTAGAGTTAGCTGAATATCCCAATGTACGAGTAATAAATTGCAGTTGGTCTTTGTTTTCCAATCATTCATTCAAACCTGACCTTGATAATGCAATTGAAGAAATAAATTCATTACCCAACCCACCATTAATAGTTGCGATTGCAGGCAATGAGGGTGTGACTGAGTATAAATACCCTGCTTGTTACGATAGCGTCCTCGGAGTTACCAATGTGGGCCATCGTTATCCTATTGGTCAATTTTCTCCAGCTCCTTTTTGGGAAGATTCTTGGCCAGATTGTCATGCGTATAGACCGTTATGGCCAGACCAAAAGACCGATAACCATAATGATAAACTAGATGTATGTGCACCTGGTATTCTTGTAACAAATATTACAAATAATTATACTGATTACCCTCAAGGTTTTCGAATTGCTTCAAATACTTCTAGTACTGCTCCTTATGTTTCTGGTGTCGCTGCATTAGTATTTTCTGCAAACCCCAGTCTTACGGCGGCACAAGTCAAGGATATTATCAGAAACACCACAGACGATGTATATCATATCCCTTATAATGCATCATTTCTTGGTCAATTGGGCACGGGAAGAATAAATGCTTTTCGTGCTGTTAAAACCGCAGACTGTATGTTGAATCCTTCTACTGTATTGGACTTGGCTATGCAAAATTCAAAGTTGGATTACTTTGTGGAACCTGATGTCAACACAACACATCCTTGGAGGAGTGAAGATATATGGGTTAGAAACCAAAACGATGGACATTATAATGTTGTCCACCAAAATCCTGAGTACAATCCAAATAAACCCAATTATGTTTATGTTCGGGTCACAAACAATAGTTGTATCACTTCATCAGGAAATGATCAGCTCCATCTTTATTGGGCGAAGGCCAATACCTCTCTGAATTGGCCGGATTATTGGGATGGAAGTATTGACGTTTCAGGAATACCGATGGGCGGTCAAGTTGGCTCATTAACAATTCCATCGTTGGAAATTGGAGAATCAAAAATTTTGAAATTTGAATGGATGGTTCCTAATCCAGAAGATTATACCGAGATCAACCCAAATCCATGGCATTTTTGTTTACTGGCTCGTATAGATTCTCCTGATGATCCAATGACTTTTTCTGAAGGAGCATTTATCACTCAAAACGTGTTAAACAACAATAACATTGCGTGGAAAAATACCACTGTAGTGGACATTTTCCCAAATCTCTCGACGCCTGTTGCGATTGGAGGAACCATTGGTGTTTCCAATCCTTTCTCAACAGACCATACTTTTAACTTAAAACTTCAGTCAGACCATGAAGAATTTGGAAAAGTTCTGTATGATGAGGCCGAAATAACCATTACTTTAGATAATGCGTTGTATGAAGCATGGATCAATGGAGGCAAAGCCAGTCACGCAATTGAAGAAATACGGTCAATGGTTTTAAAGGTAACGGGGCAAAACGCTAGGATTGACAACCTCAATTTTGAACCCCAATTTATGGGAACCGCTTTCGTATCCTTCAATTTTCTTACTGAGGAGCTTACTGAGAAAGAGAATTATACTTATCATGTTTTTCAAACCAATGTAGACGGGCAAATTATGGGAGGAGAAACCTTTGAGGTAAGAAAACACCAAAGGAATCCCTTCCAGGCCGATGCTGGAAATAACAAGGAAATAGAAAAGAATCAAACCGTAACTCTTACTGCGGCGACTATTAATGAGAGTGCTATTTATAATTGGTATGATTCAGAAGGCAATTTTCTGTATTCTGGTACCAACTTTACAGTTACCCCGGAGATGACAACGAAATACAAATTGGAGGTTATCTCGAATATCGATGGCTTTAAGGATTATGACGAAGTCCAGATAACCGTTAACCCTTATAAGCTGGAAAGTTTAGTGCCAAACCCTGCCTCTAATCAGATAGTCATAAATTATTTAGCCAACGGAGCAAGTTCTGGTTATATAATGGTAGTAAATATAAATACCGGCAACAGCGATAACTATATTCTCGATGTGCAACAATCAAATACCGTTATAGATATTTCCACATACACCCCCGGCTTATATAATATTATATTGGTATGTGATGGCGAAATACAAAATTCCAAAACTCTTTTAAAGCAATAGATTATGAAAAATGTATATATACTCATGTTTTTATTGTTCTCGACCGTTTTTCATGCCCAAGTTGTGAATATCCCGGACAGCAACTTTAAAAATGCACTCATAGACGAAGGTGTGGACACCAATAATGATGGCGAGATTCAGATAAGCGAGGCCGAAGCAGTGATTAATTTAAATGTTAATGGCAGGAATATTTCGTCTTTGGAAGGGATACAAAGTTTTATTAATCTTGAAGTATTACATTGCTCCAACAATCAATTAAGCACATTGGATATGTCGCAAAACGTAAATCTTCAGAAGTTGATTTGTAATTCTAACCAGCTAAATAATCTAAATGTAACGCAAAATTCGAATCTTGAATTCTTATGGTGCCAAGATAATCAGTTAAGTGTTTTGGATGTATCCCAGAATCTAAACCTTGAGGCATTAAGATGCGCTTATAACCTATTGGGCAGTATAGACATAACCCAAAACCTAAATCTTTTAATATTGGATTGCGGGAATAACCAATTGACGGCATTGGATGTATCGAACAATACAAATCTTGAAAGATTATCTTTTGACAACAATCTGATTAGCAGTATTGATATTTCGCAAAACCTAAACCTTCAAGTATTAACGTGTTCGCATAACTCACTAAGTCAATTGGATTTATCACAGCACGGGGCACTTGAATATTTGATGTGTATGGACAACCAATTAATTGGACTATTTATTGATAATGGGAATAACCAAAATTTGTCCACGATGATTTCCACCGGCAACCCAGCTCTTACTTGCATACAAGTTGATGATAAAAATGCTACTTATCCGGAATGTGATGGTCTTCCTATTGTGGGATGGTGCATCGATCCATGGACTTCTTACAGTGAGTTCTGCAGGCTGGGTTTGGTGGGTTTTGAATATGTCAATTTACGGATCTATCCAAATCCAGTTCAAAATAAATTATTCTTAAGTATGGAAAACAGTATTGAAAACTTAAAAACTAAAATCTTCAATATTGATGGCAAATTAATGAATGTTCGACACTTCGTCATTGACAATCAGTTTTCTATAGACGTTTCCAAACTTCCCAGTGGGATGTATTTTTTAAATATTGAAGATGAAAAAGGAAATACGACCAATAGAAAGTTTATAAAGGAATAGCCGAATAACAATTATCTCCATTTGACATTCTTAACTATCCATTTGTTAACAAAAAAACGCTCCGCCCCAATTTTACTTTTGCGCCACAACCAAAGAAACAGTACCTTAGCATCTTATATATTTCATTTAAAAACATTCGAAATGAGTAACGAGAAAGAAGCAAAACTTAAAGCGCTTAAGCTTACCTTAGATAAATTAGACAAGACCTATGGGAAAGGGACGGTAATGAAAATGGGCGATGCTGCGGTTGAAGATGTAGATGTAATTCCGTCCGGATCATTGGGGCTTGATATTGCACTGGGCGTAGGCGGATATCCGCGCGGCAGGATTATTGAAATTTACGGTCCGGAATCATCGGGAAAAACTACATTGACACTTCACGCAATGGCCGAAGCTCAGAAAAAAGGCGGAATTGCAGCTTTTATTGATGCAGAACATGCTTTTGACCGTGTTTATGCAGAAAAATTGGGCGTAGATATTGAAAACCTTATCATTTCCCAGCCTGATAACGGGGAGCAAGCATTGGAAATTGCCGACAATTTAATTCGAAGCGGCGCAGTAGATATCGTAGTTATTGACTCTGTAGCCGCACTGACTCCAAAAAGTGAAATTGAAGGCGAAATGGGAGACAGCAAAATGGGACTCCACGCGCGTTTGATGAGTCAGGCCTTGCGAAAACTTACGGCTTCCATCAGCAAAACTAAAAGTACGGTTATTTTCATTAATCAGTTACGTGAAAAAATCGGCATTGTGTTTGGAAATCCTGAAACAACCACCGGAGGAAATGCATTGAAATTCTACGCCTCCGTTCGCTTAGACATCCGACGTTCCACACAAATCAAAGACAGCGACAGCGTTGCAACCGGAAACAAGGTTCGCGTAAAGGTTGTCAAAAACAAAGTAGCTCCTCCGTTTAAACAAGCTGAATTCGACATAATGTATGGTCAAGGAATCTCCAAAGTTGGAGAAATTATTGATTTGGGTGTGGATTACGAAATTGTTCGCAAAGCAGGGTCTTGGTTCAGTTATGATGAAACGAGATTGGGACAAGGGCGCGATGCCGTTAAAAACATGTTATTAGACAATCCCGAATTGATGGAAGAATTAGAAGGAAAAATCAAAGAAGCTATTGAAATAGCGCATTCTTAGTTTTCTTCATCAAAACAACGCAACTTTCTAACAACCTTGGCATCTAAGTAACGAGTGTCAAGGTTGTTATTGTAAAGTTTTATGACAGGAGGGAATTTGCAAATTCAATTTCACGCCCAGACGTTTGACATTAGAAGAGCTAATCATACGATGCAAAAAGCAAGATGCACAGGCACAAAAAGAATTGTACGACCGGTATAATCGAATACTTTTTGCCATTTGTATAAAATATGCTCCCAGTATAGAAGAAGCTGAAGATTGTCTTCAAGATGCATTTATCACCATATTTCAAAAGATAAATCAATATAAAGGCAAAGGTTCTTTTGAAGGCTGGATGAAACGAATTACAGTGAACACCGTTCTTCAAAAATATAGGCGAGACAAAACCGTACTCATAAGAGAAGGCGTACAATTACAGGAAGAAGAAATAGAAGCGATTGAAACTGATGAAATTCCATTGGATTTTCTTCTGAAAATTGTCCAAGAACTTCCAACACAGTACCGATTGGTGTTCAGCATGTTTGTTTTAGACGGATATTCACACAAAGAAATTGCAGAAAAATTGGACATTAGCGAAGGTACATCAAAATCAAATTTAGCACGCGCCAAAGGAATATTGCGAGTTAAAGTTAATGCATTTTCAAAAGAGCGAGAACACAAATGAAAAAAGACAAAGACATAGAGAAAATTTTTAGAGAAGGTTTCGATAAAATGGAACATGCTCCATCGTCTCGTGTTTGGGAAAATGTGCGCCACGAACTCGATAAAAAGAAAGAACGCAAAGTAATTCCGCTATGGATTCGACTTGGAGGAATTGCAGCACTTATCGCCGTACTTTTTACAATCGGAAGTGTTTTTTGGAATACAGATGACCCGACTTTTATTGAACCTCCTATAACTGCTGCTCCTGAAATTGAAATTGAAAAAAATACCTTTTTTGATTCTTCCAATGCATCTTCTGAAACTCAACATACAGAAATTGCTTCAGACAAAGACAATGTCATTGTTAACGATGATTCTGAAAGCACGGTAAATGAAAGTCTCACAGACAATAATTCCATTGCAACGCAATCGCAACCAAGTTCTTCCAAAAAATCATCAACTGTAATTAAAAACCAAGAAAAAACTTCTATTACAAAAAATACGCAATCGGAAAAACAATTTAATATTGCGGAAAATGACACTCAAACTATTATAAAACCGCTCGATACAGCTGAAGTTATCGCAAAAAGCGACTCTACTGAATTTGAGAATTTAGAAAAAGTAATCCCGAAAATTCAAGAAAACAAAGCTTCTATTTTTGATGCGATTGCAGAAAACGATAAAACCGAAGAATCGGACGAAAAAGATAAAAACCCCAAGCGCTGGCAAGTAACGCCAAATGTTGCTCCGGTTTACTACAACAGCATTGGTGGCGGTTCCTCTATCGACCCAAGTTTTTCCCAAAGCCCGGTTCAAGGCGATATAAACATGAGTTACGGCGTTCAGGTAAGTTATGCTGTCAGCAATCGTTTGAATATTCGTACAGGAATCAGCGCCGTTGATTTGCAATATTCTACAGGAGACATTATTCCGGCAACCGGTCCGGCTTCTCGCGGTTTAAAAGGCGTCAATTATCACAGCAATACCACAGTCATTACAGCAATTCCCAGATTGGGAACAAATACCGGAGAATTAAACTTAAAATCTGGCACAAGCGATGCACGATTGGTGCAATCAATCAATTACGTCGAAGTTCCTTTGGAAGTAAGTTATGCAATTCTCAACGACCGTTTCGGTCTCAATTTAATCGGTGGAATGAGTACTTTATTTTTAGGAGAAAACGACATTGCCATACAATCTCAAGAATTCAATACTTCTTTAGGTTCTGCAAATAATTTATCGTCACTTAGTTTTAGTACAAATATCGGATTGGGAATAAACTACCAATTGAGTTCTCGATTTAATTTTAGTTTGGAACCGATGTTTAAATATCAATTAAATCCTTATTCAGATTCTTCTGTGAACTTTAAACCCTATTATATGGGTATCTATAGTGGATTAAGTTTTAGGTTTTAGAATATTTGTTTTTGATTATTTCTCTGGTAGAATTGTTTAAGGTAAAAACCGTCTGAAATTAGTTTTTGACGGTTTTTTTATTTTACGGCTGGATATTGCAGTTCCTCCAAAATCACTTTGCGTGTGATTTGCTTTAATTCTTTTCTGTCATTTATTTCTAAATCTTTTACAGGAATTAATGAATGAACTTTCACCCGCATTTTTCCGGGCATTCCACGGAAAATATCATACGGCAATCGTTTTTTGTTGTCGTGAAGTGTCAGGGGAACGATTGGAATTTGATGCGCAATGGCCAGTTGAAAAGCGCCATCTTTAAAATCGTCTAAAACGATGTCTTTTTCAGGCACGCCGCCTTCCGGGAAAATACAGATACTCAATCCTTGATTCAGCTTCTTTTGTGCATTTTTAAAAGCTTCAATACGGCTTTTGGTATTGCCTCTATCGACCAAAATTGAAGTTCGACGATAGATATAACCAAAAACAGGAAGTTTTGCCAATTCTTTTTTTCCGATAAACACAAATGGATTGGGAATGACATAAAACATCAACATAATATCGGTCATCGAAGTGTGGTTTGCTACAAAAAGATAGCTCTTTCCTTTTTCGGTTTTAAAATCTCTTTTAATTATCGGATAACAACCTATGCCGTAAATTATTATCGAAGACCATAACTTGGCGAGTTTGAAAAAAAACGGATACCACGCCTGCCGAAGCACGCTAATGGTTAATAAAGGAGAAAGTATTATGGTTGTTGTTCCAACCACAACATAAAACCACAAATGATAAAAAGGAGCCAATATCCTTTGCATTTCTTTCCTTTAAAAACCCAAAAATACTAATTTGATTAATTGGAATAATTCAAAAACTTTACCTTTGGCCAAAATATGTATGAATGGCTCGAATTTTAACAGGAGTTCAAAGTACGGGAACCCCACATTTAGGAAATTTGTTGGGAGCAATCCTCCCTGCAATAGAAATGGCAAACAAGCCCGAAAACGATTCGTTTCTATTTATTGCCAATTTGCATTCTACAACACAAATTAAGGATGCTGAACTATTGAGAACAAACACATTGAGCGTAGCTGCTACTTGGCTTGCTTGTGGTTTGGATACCAATCGGGTTACATTTTATCGCCAGAGTGATGTGCCTCAAGTCACGGAACTCTCTTGGTATTTGAGTTGTTTTTTCCCTTTCCAACGGTTGACTTTGGCACATTCTTTTAAAGACAAACAAGATTATCTGGAAGATGTGAATGCCGGATTGTTTACCTATCCGATGCTTATGGCTGCTGATATTTTGATTTATGACGCCGAAATTGTGCCTGTAGGAAAAGACCAATTGCAACATCTTGAAATTACACGCGATGTTGCCTCCAGATTCAATCATCAAATGGGAGAAACTTTTGTTTTACCCCAAGCAAAAACCGAGGAAAACTTGATGATTATCCCTGGAACTGACGGGCAAAAAATGAGTAAATCCAAGAATAATTACATCAATATTTTTCAAGGAGACAAAGCTTTGAGAAAACAAGTAATGGCAATTCAAACGGACAGTACGCCACTGGAAGAACCTAAAAACCCGGACAGTTGTCATGTTTTCACCCTTTACTCGCTACTTGCTGATGAAAATCAAACAAAGAAAATGAGAGAAAATTATCTGGGCGGAAATTACGGATACGGCCATGCCAAACAAGCGCTTTTTGAATTGATTGTCGAAAAGTTTAAATCAGAAAGAGCGCAATACGATTACTATATCAACCATCCTGACGAGGTTGAAAAAATTCTAATGGAAGGGGCGAAAAAGGCAAATTTGGTCGCGGCAGAGGTTTTGAAAAGAGTTCGAGTTAAATTGGGATATTGATTCTTAAACTACATCCGATAAACCCAATCTGCAGGATTGATTTTCGTGTTGTTTCTATAGATATA
>CAZWVT010000064.1:0-9312 GCA_964636665.1 uncultured Flavobacteriaceae bacterium | reverse complement strand
ACGAATTATCTAAATGAAGAATATTTTGACAGCCTCAATGAGGATGCCATTGAAAATCATCAAATTGACAACGGCAATTTTAAGAAAAGTAAAATCAAACATTAATCATTGAACATCCATTGTCATCGAAGCCCCACCGGGAATCGAACCCGAATCAAAAGTTTAGGAAACTTCTATTCTATCCGTTGAACTATAGGGCCGAAAAAGATTGCAAAATTAAATCATGAAACTTTTCATTCTACAAGTTTTCTTGATTTTCTGAAACCATTTTGTCCACCAAGAAATGAATTCACCAAAAAATCTTTCAGCAAATCATTGAAATTCGTATTTTTCAAAAAACTTCAATTTCTATGAATTTACAATCCAAACTTCCTCAAGCAGAACAATCCATTTTCACGATTATGGGCAAAATGGCGCACGATTATAACGCCATCAATCTCTCTCAAGGATTTCCCGATTTTGAAATGGATCCGGCACTTATCGCTTTGGTAAATGAAGCGATGATGCAAGGGCATAACAATTACGCACCTATGGCGGGAGATAAAAAATTACGAGAAGTTATTGTACAGAAAGTTAAAAATTTACACGGCACATCTTATAATCCGGAAACAGAAATTACAGTTACTGCCGGGGCAACACAAGCTATTTTCACCATTCTCACTGCGATGATTCACCAAGGTGATGAAGTGCTTATCTTCACGCCTGCTTATGATTGTTACTCGCCGACAATCCGACTTCTTGGCGCAGAGCCGATACCGATACAACTCGCTCCGCCGACATTTGCCGTCGATTGGGAAAAAGTGGAAGAAAAAATCACCGACAAAACAAGAATGATTATCATCAATTCTCCACACAATCCTTCGGGAAAGTTATTTTTGGAACAGGATTTAATTGCACTTGAAAAAATTGTTGAGAAACACGATTTATATGTCCTCAGTGACGAAGTGTATGAACACCTCGTTTTTGACGGCAAGGAACATCACAGTGTAACAAGAAGACCTGCACTTGCGGCACGTTCGTTTATCACGGCATCCTTTGGAAAAATCTTTCACAATACGGGGTGGAAAATGGGATATTGTCTGGCTCCACAACCTTTGATGAATGAATTTCAGAAAGTTCACCAATTCAACGTTTTTTGTGCAAATCATCCGATTCAAAAAGGACTTGCCGTTTATTTGGAAAACAAAGAAAATTACATTCGCTTAAATGATTTTTTTCAGCAAAAGAGAGATTTCTTTTTACAAAAAATAAGCGATTCGCAATTTAAATTTATTCCCTCCGAAGGAACCTATTTCCAGCTTTTGGATTATACCGCACTTTCTGATTTGGATGATGTTTCATTTGCAGAAAGACTTTTAAAGAAACACGGAGTCGCCACGATTCCCACATCTGTTTTTAATGAAGACCGAACCGATTTTAAGCAGATTCGTATATGCTTTGCCAAAAAAAATCAAACATTGGAGGCGGCCGCTGCAGTTTTAACCAAACTGACAAAAGATAATTTTTAATTAAACTTACTTCAAATGAATACTGTCAACCAAGAGGAATTAAGAGTAACCCTTGTGCAGACTTCACTGTTCTGGGAAAATCCACAAAAAAACTATGCCCATTTTTCAAAAAAATTGGCTTTGCTCGACACGCAAACCGATTTAATCATCCTGCCCGAAATGTTTTCAACGGGATTTTCAATGAATGCTCCAATGCTGGCAGAAACAAATGATGGTTTCGGTTTGAAATGGATGCAAACTGAAGCTGAAAAACATCAGGCAGCAGTAACCGGAAGTATTATTGTAGAAGAAAATAAAAATTATTACAACCGCCTTTATTTTGTATTGCCGGATGGTTCTTATCAGACTTACGACAAACGGCATACTTTTACTTATGCAGACGAAGATGAAGTTTATACCGCAGGAACTCAATTGCTTTCTGTAAATTATAAAGGATGGCGGATACGACCGTTAATTTGTTATGATTTACGATTCCCGGTATGGTCCAGAAATGATGATGAATACGACCTTGTTTTCTATATTGCGAGTTGGCCGAAAAAGAGAATGTTAGCATGGGATACGTTATTGCGTGCACGAGCAATCGAAAATATGGCTTATTGCATCGGCATCAATCGAACGGGAGCTGATGGAAATGGTCACGAATATGTAGGTCATTCCGCCGTTTATGATTCTGTGGGAAATTTAGTTTCAGATGAAGATTTTGAAAAAGATTTTGTCCAAACAAGCGTATTGTCAAAAAAAGACATCGAAACAAACCGCAAACATTTTCAATTTCTAGAAGATAAAGATGATTTTAAAATAATAATCTAAGTTATTGTCCCAAACGGAAAGTTTCGTTCAAACTCCAATTGGCACGCACATCTAATTTTCGAGGATAATAAAGAACTTCTTCGGGATGTTGCCGGTTGAGGAAACTTCCTGTATCCCATCGACCGTCGGCATTGCTATCATAAATAATTCGCAAATAATATTCATTGGGATTGAGCTCATCGAAAAATACGCTGCGAGGAGCTGTCAAATAATCTTTAGCAACGACATTGTAACTTCCATCGACCAACTCGACAATTATCGGATAGGATTTTGCGTTTTCCAAAGTTACATTCAACGTTCCATAATCGGATACTAAACGCGTTCTGACAACAAATTGCAAAGTGTCGTTCTCATCTCCAAAAAAATCCGTGAACATTCCCGGCAATGCCTTTATTCGATATTCTGTTTGTTCGTCTTTATCAAAATAGATTTCCCCGCGGTTGTATTCTTTATTTATCCGAATCGAACCGTTTACCGGAATGGAATCGGAAGTCATTATTTCAAGTTTATCAGAATCAACGCTTGCCAATGGTGTAGAAAACCTCAATTTTACGGAATCTTTCATCCGGATTGTGGTCTGATTTATCATTGAAATATTCAAGGTATCACGATATAAATCCCGCATTCTTACTTTAACGGTATCAATCCTTTCTGCATGTTGCATTTTAAAAACCAACGTATCGGTTTCTATCGGTGGTTTATACCAATAATGCAGCGTATCTTTTGTTTCGTCTTTGTAAATAATAGAAGAAAAATCAGCAGGTTTATCATTTAACATCGTTATTTCCAAACTATCTTTCAATCCGCGATATCCAAATAGCAAGTGTTGTTTCCCTGTCAAACTCGGTCTTATTACTTCATATTCCGATGCTTCTTTGAACATTGTCACAACATAAGCGGAATCCGTTGGAATTGTGATTATATCACTTACAAACCCAATTTTATCCTCATCCGGTCTGAACAAATAATTTCTGTT
Organism: uncultured Flavobacteriaceae bacterium; assembly: GCA_964636665.1. GTDB lineage: Bacteria > Bacteroidota > Bacteroidia > Flavobacteriales > Flavobacteriaceae > JAAYLC01. The sequence goes on along the minus strand of CAZWVT010000064.1, from coordinate 6,018 downwards.
CTTTTCATTTAAAGCAACCAACCGATATTGCCCTTCTTTGAGATTTGTCAATTCGAAAACGCCCGTTGTGTCGTTGGTTATGGCAACATATCTCGGTTTTTCCAAATACACAATGGAATCGCGATAAGTTTCATTGGCTTCGTATAACATCACAGTTGCAGGAAATTCCGGAAGTCTTAATCGCGCATCCTGAATCCTGCCTCTTAAACTTAAACTGTCTATGTAATCCCCCGTAGAAAAAACATATTTAAAATAAGGCAAGACATTTCTTTCGTTGTTATCAACGATGCTGTTACCGAAATTAAAAACATACGTTGTGTTTGGTTTTAAAGTATCGTTTATTTCTATTTTGAGAAACCTGGAAACATTCAAAGGAGTGATAAAAGGCGTATGCTGCATCGGCGGGGAAATAATCAACTCTTTTTGAACATCGTTCAATCTAATGTATTCATCGAAACGGATATCGATTTCAGAACCTTTGAAGTTGGTTGAAAAATTTTCAGGGATGCTTTGCAAAACTAATGGAGGTATGGTATCTCTTGCTCCTCCCGACGGCATTCCTTTTTTGGCACAATTCATAAATAAAAAAGGCATCAATAAGAGTAGGAATGCCAAGACAGTGCGAAAATTAAGAGGAGAAATACCGTTCATTTAAAATAAGCTAAAAAATCCGAGGTCAAAATTAGTAATTCGATTTCAAACAATGGCTAAATATCATCCGGTTATCGCAATAGAAGCTACGCTTAACTTCAGATTCTTTCCTTTGAGCAATTGTGTGGCACATTTTTCAATCGTTGCGCCGGTTGTAATGATATCGTCAACCAACAACACGTGTTTGTCATTTAAAGCATCAATATTTTCTACGGTAAAGATTTCTTCCGATTCAAAACGTAAGAATCTGTTTTTATTGGTCTGTGATAATGTTCCTGTTTTTTTCAAAAGAATATCGTCTCTATAAATTGTATTAAAGTTTTCTGCCATGGCTTTTCCAAAACCTTCCACTTGATTGTAACCTCGTTTTTTTAATTTCTGCCGATGTAACGGAACCGGAATTACCATATCTATTTTCCAATTGCTTTTGAGCACACCTATTTCATTGCTTAACCAGCTCCCGAAAAACGAACTTAATTCCTTTACGCCGTAATACTTCATTTTGTGCACGAGTTTTTGAGTGAGTCCTTTTTTTTGAAATCGCATGAGTGAAACAGCGTGTTGCAATTCCAATCGACCATAAAATTTTTTACGCATCAATTCCTCCGAAAGGTTGTTGCGACACAACAAAGGAATCTCATGACGACACGAAATACATATTAATTTTTCCGGTGAAGAAAGTGCATTATCACAGCCGCTACACAGTTTTGGAAAAAGGATATTTAACATATCAAACAAATTTTTATAATTTCGTAAACAAATACTTTCAAAAACGTGTATAAATTTACCGACTTTAACTGTAAGTAATGAATACTGCAAAAGAAAATCACGGGGGAAAATTCAAAATATTGGTTGGTGTTCTTTCTTTATTACTGATTGCATTGGGTGTATATACCGTAAGCTTATTTAATGACAATAAAGAAAAAGTTTCCAATTTAGAAGCTCAAAAAGCAGAAATTCAGAGAGAATTGGAAGGGCTTTTAGCCAATTATAATGAGATTATTGAAGAAAATGAACTTAAAGACCGAGAAATTATAGATGCTCGCGATCGTATTACGGTTCTTTTGGACAGTGTAAAAAAATCGCAAGCTGATTTAAAATTACTAGACCATTACCGCAATAAAGTTGATGAGCTTCAGAAAGAAAGGCAGCTTTTGTTTAAAAAAGCAGATAGTCTCATCGCCGTCAACAAAGTGCTTTTACGCCAACGGGACAGCACGCATACCGAACTGGAAATATCCCGAACATTTGCCGATTCCATCCTTCAGGAAAATGAATCTATGAATGAAACCCTTAAAAGAGCAGCTGTTGTAAAAGCCAAAAACTTGAAAGGCGAAGCGGTTATTATCCGAAAAAACGGAAAAGTAGTCAATACCAACCGAGCAAGTCGCGCCGACAAAATTCGCGCTTGTTTTACTTTAACCGAAAATGCGATTGCGCCTTCAGGAGCACGAACCTTGTATGTTCAAGTAATTAATCCGAAAAACAATATTGTCGGAGAACGCTCTTTCATCCAATTTGAAGAAGGCAGTCTTTTTTTCAGCGCCACAACAGATGTTTACTACGAGAATGAAGAACTCGACGTCTGCATTATGGTCGATGTTTCTGACGCAGAACTCATCGAAGGCTCTTATATATTTAATATTTTCGACGAATCCAACCTTATCGCTTCATCCGGCATGGAATTAAGATAACATCCATAAATTATTTTCGTTTGTTCCGTTCTTAAAAAAGAATTGTCCAACATACATTTGTTTTTGTTATTTTTGCGCCCTATGGAAAGAAGTGATGACCATTTTCGTAAAGTAATCTCTCACGCACGAGAGTATGGATATATTTTTGCATCCAGTGAAATTTATGACGGTTTAAGTGCCGTTTATGATTATGCCCACAACGGGGTTGAACTCAAACGCAACATCCGTGAATATTGGTGGAAAAGTATGGTGAACTTACACCAGAATATCGTGGGTATCGATGCCGCCATTTTAATGCACCCGACTACCTGGAAAGCTTCCGGTCACGTAGATGCGTTCAATGATCCGCTCATCGACAATAAAGATTCGAAAAAACGATATCGCGCAGACGTTCTGGTAGAAGACCACGCCGAAAAGATTTTTCAAAAAGCACAAAAAGAAATCGAGAAAGCCCGAAAACGTTTCGGAGATTCTTTTGATGAAGAACAATTTACAACGACCAATCCGCGTGTAGTAAGATATTTATCAGAAAGAAAAACCATCCTTGAACGATTGGCAAAATCTTTGGAAAACGAAGATTTGTCAGATGTAAAAGCTTTAATCGAAGAATTGGGAATAAGCGACCCTGAAACCGGTTCAAAAAATTGGACTGAAGTACGACAATTTAATTTGATGTTCGGCACCAAACTTGGTGCTTCGGCAGAATCGGCGATGAATCTCTATTTACGTCCTGAAACTGCACAAGGAATTTTCACCAATTTTCTCAACATTCAAAAAAGCGGTCGGATGCGCATTCCTTTTGGAATTGCACAAACCGGAAAAGCATTTAGAAATGAAATTGTAGCACGACAATTTATTTTCAGAATGCGCGAGTTTGAACAAATGGAAATGCAATTTTTTGTACGTCCGGGAGAAGAATTGGATTGGTATGAACATTGGAAAAAAGAAAGATTGCATTGGCATTTAAGTTTGGGAATGAGCGAAGAAAATTATCGTTTTCACGACCATGAAAAATTAGCACACTACGCCAATGCCGCTACGGATATAGAATTTAATTTCCCTTTTGGATTTAAAGAATTGGAAGGAATTCATTCGCGTACTGATTTTGATTTAAAAGCACACGAAGAATTTTCGGGCAAAAAATTACAATTCTTCGATCCTGAAATTAATAAAAGTTATATTCCGTATGTAGTAGAAACTTCCATCGGATTAGACCGGATGTTTCTTGCGGTAATTTCCAATTCACTGCAAGAAGAAACGCTGGAAGATAACAGCCAACGTACGGTGATGAAGATTCCTGCGATATTGGCGCCGGTAAAAGCGGCTGTATTGCCTTTGATAAAAAGAGACGGATTGCCGGAAATTGCCCAAAAAATTATCGAAACGCTTCAGTGGGATTACAATGTGGTTTATGACGATAAAGACGCAGTCGGAAGACGCTATCGCCGTCAGGATGCGATTGGAACGCCTTATTGCATCACAGTTGACCACCAAACTTTGGAAGATAACACAGTGACTATCAGAGACAGGGATACGATGCAACAAGAACGCATTAAAATTGACGCTATCGAAGATAAATTCCGAGAGGCATATTCATACAAAAACTGGCTTTCCAAATAACAGAAACTTCTCAGAATATATTTTTCAAGAAAATCCAAACCTCTTTTTGAATTCCTTTTAAAAAGAGGTTTTTTATTCTGAATTTTTATTCGACCATCCATTTCTGTAATTGATACCTTTGTAAATTATTTATAGAACATATTCAAATAATTCAGTGCTTTCTAATATGCAACGATTTAAAAATTTATTGACCTCCTTATTCTTGTTGTTTTTTATTAATTGCGGAATTTCACAAGAATGTCCTCCACTCGATTTGGAAACTGCACAAACGGAAACAGTGGAAATTCCGGGAGAAACAATGGGACAGAAATTAGAGAGTTTGCTTTTTTGGTCTCAAGAAGAAAGAGAACGCCGTTTTTCGATGATGCATGCCATTTTTCCCAGCATTCAAGTGGCTGCAGGAACTGAAGTGAACCCGCTGCAAAAAGGACTAACCACCGAACCAATGTGGAAGGGAATCACCACTTTAAAATCTTATATGGACGACAATCATGTCAAAGGGGTTTTGGTTCTGAAAGACGGGAAAATCCGGTTGGAAAGGTATGCAGACGGCGTGGATGCCGCTACGCTTTGGACCTCTTTTTCGGTTGCCAAATCGATTTCTTCCATGTTGGTTGGCGTTGCGTTAAAAGAAGGTGCCATTGAAAATTTGAACGATCCGCTGGAAAAATACATTCCCGAACTCCAAGGTCAGGATTACGGAAAAGTCACGGTGGAACAATTGTTGACGATGGCTTCCGGAATTGATTGGAATGAAGATTACGAAGACCCGAATTCGGATGTCGCTCAAATGTATTTACGCCCTTGTGAAGGTAATGAAGCACACATACTCACCTATATGAAACCGATGAAGTCTGCTCACACGCCCGGAACCAAATGGAATTACAGTACCGGAGAAACGGATCTGACGGGCATTCTGATTCAAAAAGCTACCGGAAAAAGTCTTGCGGAATATCTATCCGAGCATATTTGGAAACCTTACGGAATGGAACAATGTGCTTATTGGTTGGCGGATGAATGCAGCAATATGAATATCGGCGGCAGTGGATTGTCTGCAAGTTTACGAGATTATGCCCGTTTGGGAATGCTCATGTTGGAAAACGGAACGATTAACCAAGCATCTGTTTTCTCCGACGAATGGCTTCAGGAAGCAACTTCCCCACAATATCCGATAAATGATAAAGGCGACGGTTACGGTTATTTATGGTGGCGATACAGCGACGGCAGTTATGTTGCTTTAGGCATCTTTGGCCAGATGCTTTATATCAATCCGCATAGCGATATTGTAATCGCTCAAATGGCAGCTTGGCCGCGAGCCGGTTCTGAGAAACTCTCCAACGAAAGACAAAGTTTTATTGAAGCTGTGTTTAGGGCGTTGGATTAAAACTCAATTTCATCATAAATCATATATTTCCGCATCCTCCGGCATCGGATCTCTTGCATTGTTCACGAGAATATAAAGGAATTTGGTTCTATCGGGATCGTGTGTTGCCATATATGATTCCAACTCTTTTAGCACTACTTTTGAAAAATGTTTAGTCCAAATATTCCAATACATCACGAAAACATAAGTACTTTCTTGGGATTCTGCGATAATCCGGTTTTTCATTTCGTTGTCTATATCCCATAAATCCAATTCATCTTCGAATTTTAAATCATAATTTATAGGTAAGTGTGGGATGATACGGGGCGGGTATGAGTCTAATATATTCAGTTTTTTGAACGGACCGAAACATTGAGAATATGCATTTGCCAAATCTCCTTCGGGATTGTATATTTTTAGTTCTACAGCAGAAGCTTCAACTCCTCTTTCCAATTTCCGGGTATTTATCATATGCTTTTCGGTATGCAACAGATAACCTAAGCTGTCAATCAATTTAAAGGAATAGTCATAAGTAGAAAATTTGTTTTTATCCAAGTATTCATTTATCTCAGAAAGACTATCATTATGACGTTCGCCTACTTGTAAAAAATATATAAGTTGACATCCAGACAACAGGAACAAAAGAAATACTGATAAAAATTTATAGATGCTTTTCATTTTATGAAAAAA
>CAZWVT010000063.1:0-9407 GCA_964636665.1 uncultured Flavobacteriaceae bacterium | reverse complement strand
AACTTATTTTATTGATTTTTCAATCAATTATATTTTTTGTCGTGTACTAAAGTTAAAATTATAAATTCAGACACTCAATGGGCATCAATTTTAAGTTAAATAAAAAAACAGCTTAAAAAGGATAACCTATTGCAAAATTAAATACTGTTTCTTTATATTGAAACTTATAGCGTTTACCTTGCTCTCTAGCAGGATCGTGAAAAGGTGCAGCAAAATCAAAACGCAAAACAAATCCCTGAACATCTACTCTCAGACCGACTCCTGCTCCCATCCCCAATTCATTTATAAAATTTGAAGTAAACTTATCTTCATAATTGTAAACTTCGTTTCCTTTGGAGTTCCAAATATTTCCTGCATCGGCAAAAACCGCACCTTTAAGAAATGAAATTATCGGAAATCGGTATTCGATATTGGCTTCTAATCTAATATTTCCGGATTGATCGTAATATCCAACTGAACCATCTTCGGGAGTATAAGTTCCCGGTCCCAAACTTCGAATTCGGAAAGCGCGAACACTGTATGGTCCTCCCGAAAAATATTGCTTGACAAAAGGCATTACCTCGGAATTTCCATAAGGCAATCCATATCCGCCGAAAAGTCTTGTTGCCAAAACCTGCTCACTGCCTACTTTAAAATGATAACGAAAATCGATATCTGCTTTGGCATATTGCGCAAATTCTGTGTCGAATATTTTTTTCTTGCCATTTTCGTCGCTTTTTGCAAATAAACTGAAACTATTCCCTGCGATATCGATATTTCCATTAAAATAAAATTGATGAGTTCTGTAAGCATCAATCATTCCGTTATAAGTATATGAATAAAGTCCTCCGGGAATAAATTGTTGTTCAAAGCTTTGCCTTAAAAAAGGATTTTGTTCCAATATTAAATCGAATTCAGGAGAACTCCGAACTCGACGCGTGTAATTGATGCTCAGCGGAATAATTTCGTGATTGACATATTTATTTGCTTGCCAACTATAACCAAATTGTCCGGAAACAGCCAATAACGCATACAAAGCCGTTCGGCTGAGATAATTTCCTTCGGCGCTTATTCTGGTTTTGGGAATGTTGTATTTAAAGAAATCCGTATCGATTTTTACCGGAAATAACACCCGTGGAAGAATTAATTCATTTTTTAAACCTATCTCAAGACTGCTTTTGGTTCCGCTTTCTTTGCCTCCCAATTGGAATTCATATCCCAATCTTGCAGTGGTGTTGAGCGTTTCACCTCCTTTAAACAAATTTCTGTTGCTGTATGTTACCGCCAAGCCGGGACCTGTAAAATTATTGGATTTCGTCACGGCCTGCAGCTCTATCCGAACTGCTCTTTTATTTAAGGGAGAGAGGAAAATATTTGCTTCCAACAACCCCAAAGAATCTGTTAATGATTCGGGAATTTCATTGTATTGAATATTTACAAACTTATAAGCTCCTATTGAAGAAATACGTCGCGCCGTGCTTCTCGATAAATCGGGATCGTAGTATTGACCTTCTTCCAACACAATAAACGGGTCTAACAACTTGGGTTTAAAAAAACCGGAACTGTTGATATAGCTTTTGTTGTTAAAACGAATGCTGTCCGAAGAAATAGTATCGGCGGAATGATAATTTGCATAAACATTTAATTTATCTATCCGATAAGGAACCAAGGATTCGTCGGGAACTTCATTTTTTAATCGGAGGAACAAATCGAATTTTTTATTGTCGAGTTGATTTGTATCGGCTTCAAAAATCAGAAAACCCGGGTTAAAATTGTAGTATCCGTTTAATTTTAATTCGTTGTCAATCCGTTCCCGTTCCAATTTCATCATTGCCAAATTAAACTGCATATCCGATTTTATTTCGGTTTCTTCAACAGCTTGAAGAATATCCGAATAAATAGGCTCCGGAAGCGAATCAACTTTGTAGTTTTCCATCCGATAAGGCGCCGGAAGTTCTAAACTATAAGTAATTGAAGCTTTTTTTTCTTTTTCTTCAAATTCATGAGTTACATTGCTGTAGAAAAATCCTCTGTTTTCCAATCGATTGAGCAATATTTCTTCTACTTCAAAAGGTTCAACATCACTTTGATAAACGGGTTCCTCCCCCATTCTTTTGTAAAAAAAACGGTTGATAAACCCCGGATTTTCTTGTTGCATTTTATAATGAAAATAAAGTCCGGGACGCATACCCAATATTTTTTTATTGGGTTTGGGACTCAGTGCTTGCTCCAATACGGATTTTAATTGTTTTCTCCTTTCAATTACTGAATCTGATTCTATTTCAATAGAGGCTCCTGTGTATAAGCGTTCTTCTTCGGGAATGTATTTTTTTATCGAACACGCTTGGATTAATAAGAATGTAGGAGCTAAAAGAATTAATATTTTAATTGAATTGAATTTCATACTTACTAATTATTCGTCAGTTTCATTATTTCCGGCAGATTGGAGGATGCCTTCCGTTCTTTCATTTCTGGCTTGCCGTCTTTTTTCTCGTTCTTCTCTTCTTCTTTCCCTTCTTTCTTCTGCTTCGCGTTCACGAATTTCTTTATCGGTTTCGCCGTGCAAAATCGCCTCCCACAACTCATTGAATTCATTGAATTCCTGAGTAAATATCAAGGCCAAACCGCTTACGATTGTTTGTCCGTCAATGATGTTTTCATAAGAATTTTTTCTAAAACCTTTTAGACGATAGCGTCCATTTTCAGTCAAATAATATTCAAGACTTACATTTCCAATAAGCGGCGCCGGTTCATCTCGGGAACTTCCACCTTCCAAATCGACTTCACTTCCCACACGCACAATCAGGCGGTCATTGAACAATTTCTTTTGTGCTGCAACATCCAATTGCGTTCGTTGTTGCGGAGATTCTCCTTGATAATCGGTATAACTATTCAATCCGAAATCCAGTTCAAATCCGCTGCCTCCTAAAAACTTGTTTGAAAATGTATTTAATTGGTCTGAAAGTGCATCATTCAAATTGTCGCGGGCAATTGTTGTCAACCCACCTTGGCTTCCATCACTGCCGGGCTCCGGATAAAATCGATTCATCACTAACAAGGAAAAAACTTGACGGTTTAATTCGCCTTCTTGTTGATTCACTTGTTGAATTCTTCCATAAACTTGTCCGCCTATTGCACCTTGTTCGGTTTCGGGCATATCCAAATTAAAAGAAACTACGGGCTGCTCCAATTCACCATCAATATTCAGAAATACTTGAAAAGGTAGCACTTGCCGGAATTTTCCTCTCGCAGAAGGATCGGAACCTGAACTGATTGGCGCCATCAACGGTGATGCAGAAGCTTCGACTTCATACATTGCCCTTACATTTAAGGATGCATCCATCGGATCTCCGGACCAACTAATTTGACCTTCAGGCATCAATTGGAATCTTCGATTTACAAGATTGTACAGATTCATTTCATAATGTCCTCCGGCAATATCGTAAACTCCTGTAAGCGTCATCCGACCGTTGGGATTCATCGTAAAATTAAAATCACCATTCCCATAAACATTAAAATTATCACCGGTTTCTTCATTGATAACAATAGTGATTTTTGCTTCTTCACTGATTTTTAACAACGCTTTTATATCAAATCCCGTTATACGTGCTTTTTCTTCCGAATTTCGGGTTAAAACAGCTTCCGGATCTTCTCGGTTTATAAAGAGAACAATTCCTTCTCTACTTTCTATAGATGCAGTCGCCGATGGCAATACATAAGTAATATCGGTATTGTCATTTACCGATGCTTCAATGTTTACAACCGGAACATCAAGCGAGCCGGTAAGTGTTCCCGATGCACTAAAAGCTCCTGTTCCGTAGAGGAAATCGTTGTCTTCTTCTGTAGCATTCACAAATTGAAAATCAGTTGCATTTATCCGCAAATCAAAAGTTGGATTAATCATAGTTTCTGTCTCGATGGTTCCGGAAACGACCAAGGCATTGTTATTTTCATCCAAAATTGTAAAACGAGGCAAACGAATTCTTGCATTGTCAATTTGTATAACTTCATCTTGAAGGGTGAAATTTGTATTTAATTTATTGACTCCGAAAGTTGCATCGGAAAAACGCAATACACCGTCGTATTCAGGTTGAGCCACCGATCCTCTGATTCTAAATTGTCCCAAAATTTCTCCGCTTGCTTCATCAATTTCCCCCATTGATAATCCTTCAAGTGCTTTTACATTAAACCGGTTTAATTTTACATCGGCATTTATCTGTCCTTCTTCGGAAGCGATATAATTTCCATTCACATCCAAATCAATTTCACCTTCTTTTAAAGTCACATCAAAATTATAGGTGTTATTCGCTGCAGATTCGGCATCTACAGAAAGCGTTCCCATATCCACATCGAGCATGCGAATTTCTGTAATATTGAAATCGGCTAAAATTCCGGGCGTATCAAAAGGATTTACAACAGCAATATCTCCGTTTAATATTCCTTGCGCCAGTTTTTCTTCAGGATTCAGGTAATTTAATATTTCTTTTAAGTTGAAATTATCAAATATCACAGCAATATGATTTTGAGAAATTTGTGCTACTTTATCGGTAAACTCAAACGATTCATTTTGATGACTGAAAATAAAATTGTTAAACACCATTTGATTGGATTGAAAGGCAGCTTCATTATCACTTGGAATTTCCCATTTGTTTTGATTCAGAACGAGGCTGTCCGGGAAAATGTGCATTCGTAAATCATCTGAAGTTCCCGTGATTTTAGATTTTATGTTAGTCAAAATACTGTCGTTGTGAATCGCTCGGAATGAAAGGTGCATCTCATCATCCAACTGATTTCCGGTAATGTGGGTTTCAGGCAGATTTAAAGGTCCTGCATTAATATTTAAAAAACCCAAATCAAATAAAAACTTATCTTTATTTGTGTCCATCATCAAGGATAGACTGTCCACCGTTGCACCTGAATAGTTGATGTGGGGTACATCGACCCTTGCTGCCAAAATGCGTTCGGCTTCATCAAAATAAGATGCTATTCTAATGGTGTCTAAATCCCGGACATTCATTAAAAAAACTTCATTGAGAACCGGTGCTTGAGCTACCCTTCCAAGAATTTTCACCTTTATAGGTGTGTGCAGAGAATCGGGTTCTTCAATTTTTCGCGTAAAATAACTTTCAATATGATGTTGCACGGCTTTTGCAGAATTTGCAGGTTCTGAATTACTTTCAACACTTAATTGTAAAATTCTGTTGTCCACCCATATTGAAGTGGTGTCAGACCGAACATGTGCCGTTGCCAGAACATCTCCTATTAAATATGTATGATTGTCATAAATTACCACACCTTCTCCGATGGTCGAAATAATATCAAAACCATCTTTTGCACCTTGAAAGTTGACATCCAACTTGAGTCCGGTGCGTATATCACGCTCCATAATTCCCAAAGATTGCAGATTGACACCCTTTACGTCCAAATGAACATCTGCCTGAGGAGCAACGGAATCCAATTCCACGGTTGCCAATAAATCCAAATCGACATTCTCATCTTTATAATCAGAGTTAATGGTTCCGCTACCATCGGTAATTTGTCCAGTAATTCCCCAATCAGATATTGTATAATTGTTCATTTTAAATTCGGAAATTAGAAAATCCAATTCGGCATTTAATGAATTTATATCCGAACCTGAACCTGAAGTTTTTAGCGAAAGGCTAATCGGACCTAATTGTTCGTTTTTTAAAAGTTCGTCTAATTTATATTCTACTACTTCCAATTCGGTTTCAAAAGAAAGAATCTCCACGTTTTTATAATGTCCGGATAGTTTGGCAACTCCTTGTGTGGTGTTTAAAACCGCATCCGCATGAATATCGTTGAGATTTCCAGAAGCATTTCCGCTTAATCTGATGTTGTCCGGAAATCGTATGCCGAGGCTGTCTTCATTTACGAATTGTAATATATCGCGCCGAATTGTTTGTGTCTGAAAAGAAGGAATTTGAAAACTGAGACGATCGGTATCGGTTATATTATTGACTTTTCCACGCATATTAATTTGTGTGCTGCCTCCCCAATTTAAATTTAATTTCGGAATATCAACCGCGCTTAAATATCCTGATGCCGCTACCTGGCCCGAAATATTTTTTTGGGCCAATTTACGAACGTATTCGTTGTTCCTTAATTCCGGATTAAAATAATAAGCGTCACGAATATTTAAAGACAACTCATTCAAATCCAATGAAATTTTTGCATCTTCAGGTTTATCAATGAAATTTGCCAAACTGCTGTATTCCATTGTAGCTTTTCCGCTTATGAGATTATTATTGAGTTCAAGTTCGAAATTCCGAAGGTTTAAATCATCATCACTTCCATTAAAATCAAATTCCAATTTTTTCAGATTCAAACCGGAACGCTCCGCAAATGAAAATTCATTTAAAGAAATTCCTATTTGTTTATCTTTTAAAAACACATTATCAGCTTTTAAAACAAGGTCTTGAATATCAATGGCGCTTGCATTAAACACGCCTTCTTTTGTTTTGTTATCGCCCTCAAAATAGCCGATACGGTTTTGTTCAAAATCCATCGTCGAAACTGCTATTTTAAAATCAGGCCACGCAAATTCCGAAGTTTCTGTTTTTTCCACCTTTTCTTGTGTTTCTTTGGCTATAGGCTCTGATTCCGTATGAAGTAAGATAATAGAATTTTTCAATGCCAATGCTCCGATTTCAATTTCATTGTCTTTTAAATTTCCTTTATTTAATTCCACAAGAAAATCTCCGATTTCTAAATCAGCAATTATCTGATTTGTTACAGATTCAAAGTTTACAAAGACATTTTGCAGTTTCAATTGTTTTGCTTCCAAATAGGGCAGCACTGTTTCTTCTTCATCCGCATTTTGCAGTAAAGACTGCGTTTGCACAAGATTAAGTTGCGTGTTGTTCAATGAAATTTCGGCAGCACGAAAATCCATGGTTTCTAAATCTGTTTTTTCCAGGCGAAGTGCTAAGTTTCCTAATTTTAAATCTGCATCTATCCCGATTACAGTATCTTTAAATTTGATATCGAAATCATTAAAAAACACATCGCCTATAATAATCTTAAATGGTTTTGAAGTAGTGTCAGGTTCTTTTGGTACAACTTCGTCGGATGCAAAAGCATCGATTAAAAATTGAAAATTATATCCTTGAACGGTATCTTGTCTTGTGATGTTCGCCTTGACTCCTTCCCAATTGAGATAGTCAATTCCAATTGCGTTCCCGCGGATTATGGGAAGCAGCGGAACATCGGCTTCCAGAGTTTTGGAATAAAACAAAGTATCTTGTCGTGAATCTTCCAAAAAAAGTTCTTCCAAGATGATATTTCCGTCAAATGAAATGTAGAGCTTTCCTATTTCAACTTTTGTGTTTGTCTTTTCAGAAACAAATTTTGCGGCACGTTGGACAATAATATTCTGTCCCCACGGACTTCGTATAAAAAGAAGAACCAGAAAAACCAACAATATTAGAATTCCGAGAATCCAACTAATTACTTTTAATAATTTCCTCCCGAAAGTTTTCTTTTTATGTGTGTTTTTTTTCAATCGTTTAATTAATTTTCATTCGTGACAAATAAATTAAATTTAAAAACCTGTCAACAAATAACAGAATCCTTTACAAACAAAGGTTAGAAAATAAATTTAATGAAATATTTATAAGTTTGTTAAAATAAATGGTCAAAAAATAGGGTTTTATTTAGATAGTTATTAGATTTGCAGATAATTATTCCCCACAGTATTAACTTTTGTATAACATTTACACAAACTAAAATATGAAATTAAAATTATTTTTTTTAATTATTCTTGCTTGTGTCGGAACAAGGTTTTATGCGCAAGTAGGGATTAACACCACGAATCCTCGAACGGCATTAGAAGTAGCAGGAACTGCCCAATTGTTAGAACTTGAGGTTGAAGATATTCCTGAAGTTGAAGACGGTCAAAAAACTACATTCTTGATTCAGACAAGTGATGAGTACATCTACACTTTAGATGCTTCAAATCCCGAATCTACCGCCTTGGCTTATCTTATAGTTTACAACCTTGAAAATCCTGATGGAGATTGGGTTTTAAATTACAACACGCTAATTCCGGCTGATACCTATGACGTGTTTGCTATTTCGGCATTTTATGACATGGAATTATCATATTTTCAAGGACATCAATGGTTTACCATTCCTTATTATGCTGCTTTTATTGAAGGAGGCACTTGGAGACTGATTGCCGATTATCCCGGGTTTACCAATCGAAACGAGAGTGATGTAGGAACTTGGACAATAACAGTAGCAGTATATTCAAAAACGCTATCCAAGAACCTTGGAAATCAAACAGTGAACATGAACTTCAGTGAAACAGGAACTGCCACAACCCCTTTATTAGATTAATCATGAGACTATTTTATATTTTATTGTTTTGCCCATTTTTATCCGTCGCTCAAGTAGGGATAGGGACAGATGAACCGGAAGCAGATTTAGACATTGAAGGAAGTCTGCTTATTCAAGGGAATACCAAAGTATTGTCTATTCCGACTATTGGTCCTACAGAGGAAGGATATAAATACCTTATGCGTCTGCCAGAAACAACGCCGGGAGGTGAAATTCGACATTTGGAAGTCGAGAATTTGAGTGTCGCTCCGGTAAATGTTATCAATTATACGTTTACTAATTTGAATTTGGATAACCTCACTGATGTTAACCTACAATATAATAGTAATGAATATATTGTTGCGATTGCCAACTTTCAATACGACGGATACCCAATTCAAAAAGGAAATTTAGGAGGGAATACAAGATCTATTGGAAATTTTGTTACCCGGACTTTTATAAATAACAATACTTGGCATTTGGAAATACGCAACAGGTCTTTAAGTCTTTCCTCGGGTCAGCCACTTACTTATCGAATTACCTTAATTGTATATGACCGCTCTTTTTTCAGACAGCTTCCACCGGTAACTACCAACATGGGAGGTCAAAATTCGGGATCGGCTTCCAGTGCACCAAATTTTTAAGTAACATACGAAATGAAAACACAACGTTATATTTTACAAATTCTTCTTATAATGAGTTGCGGATTAATCTCCTATGGTCAAGTGGGAATTAATACCAATACTCCTACAGAAACTTTGGATGTGGAGGGAAAGACTATCGTTAGAGAACGTTTGTATTTGGAAAATCCAAATGCAGCAGAAATCCAACATCAAAATCTCTTGGTTAAAAGACCCGACAGGAGTTGGGCGATTCATAATGTAAACACAGCAAAATACGGTCCGGTAAATTATACTGAAGTCAAGTTTGAAAATGTTCCTTCTGCTGGAATTCAATCGTACAACACGCTGATTCCCACCTCAAAATACATTGTAGCTGTTCAAGGATATTATTATTACATCGCCGGCTCAACCAATACAGATGTTCTTTTAAACAGTACTCGTGCAGCTTCACCCAATGATCATATCGAA
>CAZWVT010000062.1:0-9882 GCA_964636665.1 uncultured Flavobacteriaceae bacterium | reverse complement strand
AACAATACACTTCCCTTTTTCTTGATTTCCATCCAATGGGATGCAACGAATGGTTGCTTTGGTTTCGTTTTGGATTAATTCTTCGGTTGCTGTCGTTCCGTCCCAATGTGCAGAAACAAAACCACCTTTAGTTTCCAAAACTTCTTTAAACTCTTCATAAGTATCCACTTCGGTAATATGGGAATCCCTGTAATCTTTAGCTTTCTTAAATATATTTTCTTGGATTTCATCCAGCAATTTAGTGACAACCGACACCGTCTCATTCTGATTGATGAATTGTTTTTGCAGGGTATCTCTTCTTGCTATTTCCACCGTTCCTTTTTCCAAATCTTTTGGACCGATGGCGATTCTTACCGGAACTCCTTTCAATTCATATTCATTGAATTTCCAACCGGGTTTATGCGTGTCTCTTTCATCGTATTTTACTCTAATTCCTTCGGCGCGCAACTGTTTTATCATTTTATCGGCTACTTCGCCAATGGCATTTCGCTCTTCATCGGTTCTGTAAATAGGTATGACAACTACTTGATCAGGTGCCAGAGTCGGTGGCAAAACCAATCCATTGTCATCGCTGTGAGTCATAATCAATGCGCCTATCAATCGTGTAGAAACCCCCCAAGAAGTCGCCCAAACATATTCCAACACTCCTTCTTTATCGGCGAATTTCACATCAAAAGCTTTGGCGAAATTTTGTCCTAAAAAATGAGAAGTTCCTGCTTGGAGTGCTTTCCCGTCTTGCATAAGTGCTTCAATACAATAAGTCTCAACTGCACCGGCAAAACGCTCGCTTTCTGTCTTAACGCCTTTAATCACCGGAACGGCCATAAAATTTTGTGCAAAATCGGCATACACATTTAGCATGAGTTCGGCTTCTTTAATCGCCTCTTCTTTAGTTGCGTGTGCCGTATGACCTTCTTGCCATAAAAATTCGGAGGTTCTGAGAAACAATCGCGTTCTCATCTCCCATCGTACAACATTGGCCCATTGGTTGATTAAAATAGGTAAATCCCGATAAGATTGAATCCACTTTCTGTAAGTGTCCCAAATCACGGTTTCCGAAGTTGGTCGAACAATAAGCTCTTCTTCCAGTTTTGCAGCCGGATCAACGACAATGCTTCCGTCATCATCCGATTTCAGACGGTAATGGGTAACCACAGCACATTCTTTGGCAAAACCGGAAACGTGACTCGCCTCCTTACTAAAATAAGATTT
Source organism: uncultured Flavobacteriaceae bacterium (assembly GCA_964636665.1). GTDB lineage: Bacteria > Bacteroidota > Bacteroidia > Flavobacteriales > Flavobacteriaceae > JAAYLC01. The sequence continues at coordinate 8,670 of CAZWVT010000062.1, read as the reverse complement.
TGGAATGAAAATTGGGAAATAGGCGTTCTGATGTCCTGTTTCTTTAAACATTCGATCGAGTTCGGCTTGCATTCTTTCCCATATAGCATAACCGTATGGTTTGATGACCATCAATCCGCGAATTCCAGAATTTTCAGCTAAATCTGCCCTGATTACGAGTTCATTATACCATTTGGAATAATCCTCGTTTCTTGTAGTTAATTTTTTCGCCATAGTTTCAATTGGCACAAATGTTGCAACCTTGTTAAAGAATTAGTAGATGTCAGCAAAACTACTTATTTTTATAAACTCAAACAATTTAAAAACCACGAGAAATGTTAACTTTAAAACACCATATAAAAGTAAAACTTATTCTGCTTATGGCAGGAGCCTTGACATTGGTTTCTTGTGGCACTCAGAATCAAGCAGCTCAGAATCAAGACGGAATTTACGAACGTCCATATCAGACTCAGAATGGAGAGATTGCTACAGAAAACAATGCCGATAAATCCAATTATTACAAACAGTATTTTCAAGCCAAATCCACTATTTATGGAGAAGCTCAAGCTGAAGAAGATGTAATTTTTACAGATATTGAAGCATACGCAACTACGGAGCGATTGGATGAACACGGAAATATTATTATTGAAAACAACACTCAAGACAATTATGGTCCTTGGGGAGAGAATCAATCAGACATTTCCGTAAATATTTATAACTACGGAAATCACGGATATCACTACGGGTTTTACAATCCTTACTATTCTCATTATTGGGCTTGGGGATATCCTTATGGATATTATGGCCCCAGATCATATTGGGGAATTAGTTTTGGCTGGGGCTGGGGTCACTCCTATTATGGACACTACGGATATCCATATTATTACGGAAATCCTTATTACTACGGGTATCCATATTATGGAAATACTTACTACAACCCGAATCATTCTAACGTATCATATAATAGAGGAAGACGAAACACTGATTATTCCAGACCCGCAGCAAGAGGCAGAACCAATGACGTCAATGCAAGAAGCTCAAGTTCTTACAGTCGATACGAAAATGAACGTCGAATCAATCAGAACAATGTAAGAGCCAATAGCGTAAATACAGGGAGGAGCAATACTACGATAAGAAATAATTCTTCTAGAAATAATACGAGAGTTCAGCCGCAAAGACAAAACACGAATGTTCGTTCCAATCAAGGTACGAGAGTTCGCAATCAGCGTACGAATTCAAATATAAGAAGCAATAATACACGTTCTAACAATAACATTCGAACCACTCCGAATTCTCGAAATAGAACTATTAATACTTCGCCATCAAGAACGAATCAAAATATCAGAAGCTCTAGCCCTTCCATCCGTAGTTCAAGTCCCGGAGGAAGCATCCGTTCAAACAGTAGCGGAACCCGAAGCAGTTCCGGCGGAAGAGGTCGCGGTTAATTATCATTCTATAATGTCATAATTGGAATATAAAATCTCCGATTATGACATTTTTAATTTAAAAGCTTATTCAATTGCTATGAAAAAACTTTTATCCCTCATATTCGTGTGTTTTTTATTTATAAACACTGCAAATTCTCAAGACATCACTGATGCATTGCGATATTCATTAAACCATAATATAGGTGATGCCCGATATGCGGGGATGGGTGGAGCAATGAATGCATTGGGAGGAAATTTATCGGCTATAGAATCGAATCCGGCGGGTGGAGCAGTTTTCTTGAATTCTTATGCCAACTTTTCATTAGCACTAAACAATTCCAAACGAAGCACAGATTATTACGGCACTATTTCAGAAAATTCGTTAAACACTTTTGAATTTAATCAAGCCGGAGGTGTTTTCGTTTTACACAATGAAAACCAAGAATCTTTCTTTAAAAAATTAAGTATCGGCGCGCTTTTTAGCAGCACTCAAGATTATGACCGAGAAACTTATGTAAACGGAACGGGAAGAAACAGCATTGCAGATTATTTTCTAAATCAAGCACAGGGATTACCTTTGGATCTTTTGGAATTGCAAGCCGGCGAGTCTATTAGCAGTCTATATCGTTATTTGGGACAAAATTACGGCAGCGGTGCACAAAATGCTTTTTTGGGATATCAGGCATATTTGTTTGATCCGGTCGATTCCAATGATTCCGGAAACACATTATACAATTCCAATGTTTCCGGAAATGCATTTCAGCATGAATATTTAGACATGAGTAGTGGTGGACAATCAAAATTCACCATTAATCTTTCGGCGCAATTGGGAGACAACTATTATGTCGGAATGAACGTAAATACGCATACCATCGATTTCAGACAAAATAGAATGCTTCTTGAAAACAACAGCCATCCGGATTCTTTTATTCGGGCAATTGGTTATCAAGATTATCTCCATGTAATCGGGAACGGGGTTTCCTTTCAATTTGGAGGTATTGCACGTTATAACAACTTGCGAATCGCCTTAAATTACGACACGCCTGTTTGGTATCTTATTTCTGAAGAAACATCACAATCGCTGGAGAGTGTTCGTATAGAAGATGACAGACGAATCAATGCAGTTGTCAATCCAAACGTGGTAAATGTCTATGAAGATTACAGACTTCGAACGCCGGGAAAAATCGGTGCCGGTATCGCTTATGTATTTAATCAGTCCGGATTGATTAGTCTCGATTATTCACTTACTGATTTTGGAAGTCTAAAATACACTACCGACACCAATTATTTTGACCAAGTAAACGAGACAATTAATAGTGCTTTATCAATTTCTTCTACTTTTAAATTAGGCGGGGAATACCGATGGAATATACTGAGTTTCAGAGGCGGATTGTTATTTGAAGAAAGTCCGTACAAAGACAAAGCAATTATGGATGACCGCTACGGATTTTCATTAGGTACAGGCTTGAGTTTAAATTCATTTACAATAGATTTTGCTTATGCTCATGCGCAACAAAAAAACAATTTTCAATTATTCCCTTCCGACAATTCAGACCCTGTTTCTTTAAAATCTACTTGGAACAACTTTATTTTAAGCTTCGGATTTGAATTTTAAACTGCCGTTATTTAATCAAAAACAATAGAACATCTCACTTAATAATTTATTACCCAATATTTAATTTACTCAGGTTCAAAGATACTATCAACTTATCGGCTCGAATTAATCAGATGTAAAATGCTGCTTATAATCTAATTATAAGATTACACAAATGCGTATCTTTGCACTCATTATTGAAATGAAGATTTACACATCAATGGAATTGAAAAACTCATATAAATTAATGGAGGAAATGGGTGACAACCACGTACCCGGTTCAACTGATACTCCGCTACGACCTGATGCTTTTGATTTAAGCGACATTGAAAAAATTGATTTAATATCAAAAAATGTAAAACACATCATGGAAGTTTTAGGATTGGATTTAACCGATGACAGCCTCAAAGGAACTCCCAAGCGAGTCGCTAAAATGTTTGTTCAGGAAATCTTTGGCGGACTTCATCCGGATCGCAAACCCAAAGCTTCAACTTTTCAAAATAAGTATCGCTATCAGGAAATGTTGGTGGAAAAGAACATCACCCTCTACTCTACTTGCGAACACCACTTATTGCCAATCGTCGGGAAAGCACATATTGCATATATCTCCAACGGAACTGTAGTGGGGTTGTCCAAAATGAATCGAATCGTTGATTATTATGCAAAACGACCTCAAGTTCAGGAGCGTTTAACCATGCAAATCGTCCGCGAGCTTCAGCAAATATTAAATACCGAAGATGTGGCTTGCGTGATAGATGCAAAACACCTTTGTGTAAATTCCCGCGGTATCCGAGACGTGGACAGCAGTACCATTACAAGTGAATACGGTGGTGTTTTTAAAAATCCGGAAGTTCGCAATGAATTTTTAGAATATATCCACTTAGATACGAACTTTCATTAAGCTCAAGAACAGCACGGTCTATTTAATTTTAGTCTATAATCAAAACTATGGATAATCTTTTTATTTATAATTCACTTACAAAAACAAAAGAAAAATTTACGCCCATTACCAAAGGCACAGTCGGAATGTACGTTTGCGGCCCTACTGTTTACAGCAATGTGCATCTGGGAAATTGCAGAACATTTCTTTCGTTTGATCTGGTTTTCCGTTATTTGAAACATTTGGATTATAAAGTTCGTTACGTACGCAACATAACCGATGCCGGACATTTGGAAAACGACGGAGAAAGCGGAGAAGATCCTATCCTGAAAAAAGCGCGAATTGAGCAACTTGAACCTATGGAAGTCGTTCAAAAATACACCGTGGATTTCCACACGGTAATGGCAAAATTCAATGCCTTGCCTCCAAGTATCGAACCTACTGCAACCGGTCATATCATCGAGCAAATTGAAATCATCAAAAAAATTATGGATGCCGGATATGCTTATGAGAAAAACGGCTCCGTCTATTTTGATGTAGTGAAATTTAGTGAGTCGCACGAATACGGAAAACTCAGCGGAAGGCAACTTGAAGATATGATTTCAAACACTCGCGAACTCGCTGCACAAACAGATAAAAAGAATCCGCAAGATTTTGCGCTGTGGAAAAAAGCCGATCCGCAACACATTATGCGTTGGCCTTCACCTTGGAGCATAGGATTTCCCGGATGGCACTTGGAATGTACTGCAATGAGCACAAAATATCTTGGAGAAACTTTTGATATTCACGGTGGTGGCATGGATTTAAAATTTCCACACCATGAATGTGAAATTGCACAAGCCGAAGCCTGTTACAATACTACTCCTGTAAATTATTGGATGCACTCAAATATGCTTACCCTGAACGGTCGTAAAATGTCAAAATCCACAGGTAATTTTATTTTACCTGAACAGATGTTTTCCGGTGAAAACGACATTTTAAACAAACCATTTTCTCCTTCAGTTATTAAGTTCTTTATCTATCAAGCACACTACAGAAGTATTTTGGATTTTAGCAGCGATGCCTTAGAAGCTTCAGAAAAAGGATACAACCGCTTAATGGATGCTGTAAAACTATTAGAAAACTTGCCACAGGCAAATGAAAACAGCATCGACATTGAGAAATGGAGACAACAATGTTACGCTGCGATGAATGACGATTTCAACAGTCCTATATTAATCGCCCACCTTTTTGATGCAGCAAAATGGATTTACGCAGCCAAAGAAGGAAAAGAAACTTTTACCGCAGAGGGCATTCAACTGATTCAGAAAACCATGCACGATTTTCTATTTGATGTGTTGGGATTGGAACATAGCTCATCAAATATTAGTTTGTCAGAAAATAAACTTGACGCTGTAATTAATCTTTTAATAGAAATACGCAACAATGCCCGTGTGAATAAAGATTTCGCGACAAGTGATAAAATTCGCGACCGATTGGCAGATGAAGGAATACAATTGAATGATGGCAAAGAAGGAACCACATTTCAATTAAATTAATAGACAGTTTTGGGTAAAATTCTGACAGCACCATTCATATTTCTGATTCGATTGTATCAAAAATATATTTCTCCTTTCACTCCTTCCAGCTGTCGTTATTCGCCCACTTGTTCACAATACACCATTGAAGCATTGAAAATTCACGGTTTGATTAAAGGCGGTTGGTTATCTGTAAAGAGAATCATAAGTTGCAATCCGTGGGGAAAAAGTGGATTCGACCCGGTTCCACCCAAGAAAAGCAAATGAATTTATAGTATCTTTATGCCGTAAAACACAACCTATGCACTTTTTAACCATAACGTGGAACCCTTCCGAAGGCATCGATTTAGGATTTTTTATCATCCGTTATTACAGTTTGATGTTTGTCGTCGCATTCTCGCTTGGATATTTCTTGACCAAAAAAATATATCAGCGTGAAGGGTTGTCTCAAGAAAAATTAGACAGCCTGTTAATGTATATGATTTTAGCTACATTAATAGGTGCACGATTGGGACACGTTATTTTTTATCAATCTGAACTGTTTTTACAAGATCCATTATCGGTTTTCCTGCCCATTCAAACTGTTCCGGAATTTGAATTTACCGGTTTCCAAGGATTGGCAAGTCACGGAGCGGCCATTGCCATCATCATTGCCATGTTTTATTACAGCAAAAAAGTCATTCAAAAACCTCTGTTGTGGATACTGGACAGAATCATAATTGCCGTTGCCAGTGGAGGCGTTTTTGTTCGGATTGGAAATTTCATGAATTCGGAAATCATCGGGAAACCTTCGGGTGACTTTCCATTTGGAGTTCGATTCATACAAGACAGCATCTCTCCCGGTCAAGCGGTTCAGGCAACAGGAATAAACAACCCTACGAAAGCTTATGACGCCATTGCCAACAATCCGCAATTTGCCGAATTGCTAAACAGCGTTCCATTTCGGCATCCCGCACAACTTTACGAAGCAGCAGGATATGTTTTCGTGTTTTTGATTTGCTGGTATTTGTACTGGAAAACAGAAAAAAGAAAACAAACCGGATATATTTTCGGAGTTTTCTTGATTACTTTATTTTTAGTGCGTTTTCTCGTAGAATTTGTAAAAGAAAGCCAAGGCGGATTCGAATCTTTCTTAGGTATTTTTACTACCGGCCAATGGCTGAGTATTCCTTTTATCTTAGCGGGAATATATATTATGTGGAACGCTTCAAAGAAACCTATCATTGAAGAAAAATAATTCTAAATTTTATCTTACACCCATGAAGTTTATAAATATTGTTTTGTTTATGTCGCTAATTTTGTCACTGCAAAGTTGTAAAGACACCTCCAAATCTGATAGTCTAAATCTCACACGGGAAATAACTTTCACCAAACAAGGAACCTTGGATATAATAAAAAAAGACACAGATTCTGTCATCGGAACTTTTGACATTGAAATTGCCGACAATGAATACAAAACCCAAACAGGATTGATGTATCGCTCATCCATGGAGAAAAATCAAGGCATGTTGTTCATTTTTCCAGATTCTCAAATTCGTGGTTTCTATATGAAAAACACCGAATTTTCATTGGACATTCTCTATTTTGATGTTAATAAAACCCTGATTGAACTCTACGAAAATACGACACCTTATGATGAAACTTCCCTGCCTTCCGGTCAACCATCTATGTATGTTTTGGAAATCAACGGAGGGCTTGCAGTAGAATTGGGGATTGAAATTGGAGATTCAATTGATTTTGAAAGATTATAGCGCATATAAACTCAGTAACGCTTGATTGTTGACAAATTTCTGGTGCTTTTTAAGAATTTTTCTCTTTGTCAAATATTTTAACCTCCACTAATAATATTATTGTATATTTACGGTATTATTAACTGTAACCATTTATTATTATGAAAAGAGTATTATTAATTGCTTTGTTTGCAATATTCGGATTGGGTATTTCAAACACAAACGCACAAGAAATTAAATTAGGTGCTATGGCAGCGCTTCCAATGGGAGAAATGGACGATTGGCTATCGGTTGGATTTGGATTGGATGTTGCTGTTTTGTGGGAAGTCGCTGATGGTTTGCACGTCGGAGGTGCCACTGGATATCACCATTTTCTTGGAGAAGAATGGGAAATTATGGGCACAAAATTTCCCGCAGTTGATTTCCAATACATTCCAATCGCTGCCACAGCAAGATATTTTCTTGCTGATAATTTCTATTTAGGTGCTGATTTAGGTTATGGCATCGCGGTTGGAGATGCAAGTGGAGGAGATTTGTATTACAGACCCAAAGCAGGCTACAATTTTGGTCAGATAGGACTTAATGTCTCTTATGGAGGATTAGACAATTTTTCATTCTTGGGACTTGGAATCGAGTTTGGCTTGTAACCTACAATTTAAATAAAATCACGTAAAGGAGCATTTTTGCTCCTTTTTTTATTGAGTAAAGATTGAAGTTAAAATCGAAAACAACTAAAGACAAATGGTTAATGATTAAAATGGTGATATTCCTTATTCATATTCAATTTTTGGCATCTTCGTTTTGTAATTTCCAAGAAATCATTATCTTTAAAGTAAGTTTTTTTCACTGATATTCAGCGATTTAGAAAAATAAGACAACTTTGTCAAAAAACTTGCCATCTTTCCAAAAAAAACATACAACTTTTGAAAAAAAATTGCCCAACTTTCAGAAAAAAGTTGTGCAACTTTCAGAGAAAACATGTACAACTTTCTAAAGAAACATGTACTTGTTTCGTTAAAAATCCCAAGGCTTTTTGTTATAATGTACGTACGAAACTTTGTTTTTGTCAGCACCTTTTATCATTTTCCTTTTGTTATTTAAAAATTATAGAAGTAAAGAAAAATAAAACGCTACAAAAAAGACGTGTAACAACGAAGTAATACGCTTTCTTTCAACATATTGTCAGTATTGAATAAAAACACACAGAATTAAAACCTAAATACATTTGAAAAGCTGAGATTCATTCTATAATTCCACACGTAGAAAAAATCAATATATGAATCCTAACTCGCTCCTAACTTTAAAACATTTTGAACTCTAAAATAATAAAGAGAAAATTGAAGATTTCTGCAACGTATTAGAAAAATATTTCCCACAACGACAAGTTTTGACGATGTGGGATTATACTTTAGTAGAAATATTAAAAAAAAATAGAAATACGGATAGAATTGTAGAAATAATGAATTAAGCAACTCCTTTTAATAAAACGCTTGCAGTCTTTAACATTTTATTATATATTAGCGGTTCTCTTCCCCCTTTTATT
>CAZWVT010000061.1:7654-9907 GCA_964636665.1 uncultured Flavobacteriaceae bacterium | reverse complement strand
GCGACCAAAAAAATGGAACGCCCCGCGACCGGTGCCGAGTGTTTTGTATTTGAGTCGGAAGTATTTTGGAGAAAATTTTACAAAACTGTGGATTGTGCACTCCATATTGCCTTCCATAATTCCCTATCAATTCAAAAAAAATAAAACTTTGAAGTTTTTATCGATTTTTATGTTGCCTTTCTTGTTTCCATTAATAATGTGGCAATTACAAAAATCATGGAGAATGTCTGGAGAAAAATTAAAACAAGGCGAGAAAATTGAATTATTTTAATTTCACTTTTAATATGGTATATCATTTAATCTTAATTTTTTAAGATGGGATGTTTTTATTTTACTGATTTGTAAATTATAGAAGAACTCTAATAATTAATATATTAAATTAGAAATATAGTACTGATGATAAAAGCTATATTTGTTGAATACAGAAGATTAAATATTATTACTTTATTTCAAAAAAGATGAAGATTTTAAAAAAAAGAATTTCATCAAAAATACTTAGCATAAATATTTTTATAAAAAGCTTTTTGAATAAAAATAAAGGATTTGAGGATTTTCCTATTAATGATTTAATTGAAAATTTTTTAAAAAAAGATAAAATAATTGTTGTATGTAATGGTCCGAGTGCTTCTAAAGTTAAAATTTCCAATGAAAATTTGTATTTAGTTACTAATAACGGCAAAGATTTAATGCAAGTTGAGACTGATTATTTGTATTATGTGAATGATGGTTTTTATATAAAGAAGATTTTATCAAAAAACAGTTTTTTAAAAAATGGACAAAATATTTTGTTCTATTACAATAATTCTATACCTCATAAAAATGGTCTTGCATATTTACTTAAAAACATTCATTTATTAGAAAATAAAAAAAAATATTTTATTTCTTCAGAAATAGATAATCTTCATTCTATAAAAAATTATAATGACTTTTATAAATTTTATGAGAAAAGAAATCTTCCTGTAAAAATTCAAAATAGTGGGGTTTTCATACTCTTATTTGGATATTATTTAGCATATAAAATGAATCTACCTATAGAAATTTATGGATTAGATTTGGGTGTTGGAGGGAATATACATTTTAACAATAAAGGTGTAGTAGGAAAATCTGTAATTCATGATAGAGTTAAGAAAAACACAAAAATGTATTTAAATTTTATGTATAAAGAGTATCCTTATATTAAAAATTATTCAAATTTCAATCCCAATTAAATGATAAAAGAAAGGATGTTACTTATAACCTCCGAATTTCCTCCGTTACCCGGTGGCATAGGCAATCATGCTTACAATCTTGGCAAACATCTTTATTTGCATGATTACGACGTTACTATTATTGCCGATCAGCGTAACAAAAATTTGCAATCAGACATAGACTTTGATTCTAAACACGATTTTAAAGTGGTGCGAATCAAACGTAAAAATCCTGTAGTACTTACCTATATCAATAGAATTCAAAAAACATTTTCGCTAATCCGAAAAAATGAAATCATCATTGCATCGGGTAAATTTCCGCTTTGGCTCGTTGCTTTCATGAGTTTGTTTTTTTCTTCCAAAAAATTTGTGGCTGTGCTTCACGGTTCGGAATTGGGTATTGGCGGTAAAATTGGAAAATCACTTACACGATGGAGTTTGAGAAAATACGACAAACTAATTGCCGTATCCAATTTTACTAAAAAATTGGCTCTTGATAGACAACCAAATATTAAAATTGAAGTGATTAATAACGGATTTGCTCCTAAAATAGATGTTCAAATAGCTAAACCAAAAACATCAGGATTGGATATCATTACCGTTGGCAACGTAACTTCCAGAAAAGGTCAGCAAAATGTGATTAAAGCACTGCCCGAAATACAAAAACAGTTTCCGGATGTTGTCTATCACATTGTCGGATTGCCTACTGAAAAAATGAAATTTGCCGAACTGGCAAAGAGACTCAATGTCGATAAATCGGTTATCTTTCACGGAGCTTTGTCAGATGAAGCACTTTATAAAACGCTTTCCCATTCAAAAGTTTTTTGCATGTTAAGCGATTATTTGCCCAACGGAGATGTAGAAGGTTTTGGAATTGCTGTTTTGGAAGCAAATCAGCTTGGTTTGCCCGGCGTTGGTTCCAAAAACTCAGGAATTGCAGATGCCATCAATGATGGTTTTTCGGGAAAATTAGTCGATCCCCATAACCCGAAAGAAATTGCACAAGCTTTATCAGAAATAATGAATAATTATGATGCCTATTCTTCAAATGCTGTAAAGTGGTCAA
>CAZWVT010000061.1:5960-7554 GCA_964636665.1 uncultured Flavobacteriaceae bacterium | reverse complement strand
TGAAACTAACAATAATTTCCCATACAGAACATTACCAAACCGATGACGGTACCATAGTTGGCTGGGGTCCGACAATAAGTGAAATCAATCACCTTGCAAAAGATTTTGAAGAAATTTATCACGTGGCTTTCCTTTATCAAGGTAAAGAGATTCCGCCGAGTTCTCTTCCCTATACAGCGTCAAACGTTCATTTTGTTCCTCTGCAACCTGTTGGTGGTCATGGAGTTTTTAATAAACTCAGCGTATTGGCTTCGATTCCGGCAGTAGTATCAACAGTGCGGAAAACCTTGAAAAAAGCAGATGTGTTTCAACTTCGAACGCCTACGGGTATCGGCGTTTATCTAATTCCTTATTTGACTCTTTTTTCCAATAAAAAAGGTTGGTATAAATATGCCGGAAATTGGGCTCAGGAAAATCCGCCATTGGGATATCGCCTGCAACGTGCCATGTTAAAAAAACAAAAACGCAAGGTTACCATTAACGGAAAATGGCCGGGACAGCCTGCACATTGCTATACGTTTGAAAATCCGTGTTTGACATTAGCGGAGCATAAAGAAGGAGCGGAAATTACCCGAAATAAAACATTTAAACCGCCGTTTACTTTTTGTTTTGTAGGACGTTTGGAAGATGCCAAAGGCGTTCAAAGAATTTTGGATGCGTTGACTGCCACGGAAAATCGAAGTTTTATCAAAGAAGTACACTTGGTGGGCGACGGTCCTAAAAAAGAAGTTTATAAATTACAAGTTGAAAAACACAGATTGCCGGTTCGTTTTCACGGATTTTTAGAACGTGAAAAAGTTTTTGAATTGTACAAGCAAGCTCATTTTTTTATGTTGCCTTCTACTGCTTCTGAAGGATTTCCCAAAGTTATTGCAGAAGCTGCTAATTTTGGGTGTATTCCCATGGTTTCGGAAGTGTCGAGCATCGGACAATACGTTAATTCTGAAAATGGATATTTAATAACTCCATGTACTTCGGAAAAAATTCATGAATTATTGATTCAGATTTCTAAAACTCCTGAAAATGAATTCATAAATAAAGCAAGTGAAATATATAAAATTGCAAATAGTTTTACCTTTGCCCATTATCGAAATCGAATATTGAAAGAGATATTGAATTAACACCCAATTACTATCAAAGAGTTTTTGACATCATTAAGACCTATTTACACCATCCTGCTTCACGTAGGTATTGGTCTCTTAGCTTCTGTTAACAGAAACTTGATGGTTCTATATTTTTTTGTGGCATTTGGTTATTTTGTATGGAAATTTGTCAAAGAGCAGGATAAATTTTTATATGCGTTGCTTGCAGCAGGTTATTTTACCGGAGCCGAAGTGTTTTTGAGAATGACCAAAGCTTCGCCGTTTTGGGAAACCGGAAAATATATGGTTGTTGGATTCTCCATTCTTGGATTTTTATTTATTGGTTTTAAAAAAAATGCCGTTCCCTACATTGTTTATTTGTTGCTGTTGATACCGGGAATCATCGTAGCTTATGATGAGTTGGCATTTGACTTGAATTTCCGAAAAGCTGTCATGTTTAATATTAGCGGTCCCTTTGCTTTGAGCATTGCCGCCGTATTTTGTTTCGGACG
>CAZWVT010000061.1:3650-5860 GCA_964636665.1 uncultured Flavobacteriaceae bacterium | reverse complement strand
TATTTTGGCTTTTAACCATTCTGCACTCTTCCATGCGAATTGCCGCTCCGGCTTTTATTTATGCATTGTGTTTGTTAAATATAAATTATGTCAGCGAGAAAAAAATTAGTGTACGTAGGCAATCGGTTGCTAAAACACGGTCTGTCGCCAACAACGGCAGACACCCTTCCGAGCCTCTTCCGGAAGGAAGGATATGAAGTAAAAGCAGTTTCCGACAAGAAAAATAAAATATTTCGGATGTTTGATATGCTTCGTGCAATCATCCAAAATAAAAAGTGGGCAGATTTGGTCATTATCGATACCTACAGCACAACAAATTTTTATTATGCGATAATTGTTGCATTTTTTTGCAGAAAATTTAAAATTCCTTATATCCCATTCCTTCACGGTGGAAGCCTTCCGGCACGTTTGGAAAAAAGTAAAAAACAATGTGGAGTTTTATTTGGAAACGCTTATAAAAATGTAGCTCCTTCGGCTTATTTATATGAAGCTTTTAAAGAAAAAAACATCCCAAATCTCATTTATATTCCCAACACCATTCCCCTTGAAAATTATTCTTTCAAAAAGCGTGAACGGGTGACTTATCGGTTGTTGTGGGTTCGTTCGTTTGCATCCATATACAATCCCGAAATGGCACTTCAAGTAGTCGAAAAACTTCAAAAGGAAGGGAAAAATGCAACTTTATGCATGGTTGGTCCCGACAAAGGAAGTATGGAAAATTGTGAGAAAATCGCCAAAGATAAAGGACTCCCCGTTACCTTCACCGGTCTTCTCGATAAAAAAGCATGGCATAAACTATCGGAAGAATATGATGTTTTTATCAATACTACCAATTTCGACAACACGCCTATTTCAGTTATAGAAGCAATGGCAGTGGGGTTGCCGGTTGTATCTACGGATGTAGGGGGACTTCCGTTTTTGATAGAGAAAAATAAAACCGGAATCTTAATATCGCCCAAAGATGTACAGGCGATGACAGATGCGATAACGGATTTGGTTTCTAATCCTGAAAAATCTCAGCAAATCGCTAATCAGGCTCGTAAACAAGTTGAATCTTATGATTGGGAAGTGGTAAAATACAAATGGAATGAGGTGCTGAAATAAGAATTTGTCGAATAGACCGAAATAATATTTTAAAAATACGATGATATCGACTCAGACAAACGTTTCCAATGAGGGGTGATAGAGTTATAATGAAAATACTGTCCCATAAAAGCAACCCTGTAAAGGATAGGGTGTGCTGAATGGCGTGAGTATTCCAAAATGTAATTAATGACGAATAAATTACATAATAATAAAAAAATGGTTAATTAATCGACTGATTTTAAGTAAATTAATTTTATTTTTGATTTAACCTTTAAACTCAAAATCTATTTTTTATATTTGCATTAACATTCCCCTCAAAAAAATTTAACTAACCAATCGAGTCATGCCGTGCGACAAGCAACGATTCAACAAAAAAACACTAAAGTGAGTTCAAATACCATTCACTTTGAAATTTCAGAACGGAAAATATTATTACGAATTCTCGATGTATTATTGGTTTTATTGTTGTTGTTTTTTGTAGGAGAAATATCTTCATTTGATTACATCAATTTTGCGATAAGCAACTTCCTCTGGATTGCCGTTCTGATTGCGTACTTAATGATTTTTTCTGCTGTATTTGAATTATACGACCTTCAGAGAATTTCTAAATTGGGAATTGTAGCCAAAAATATTGTGTTGGCAGCTTCTGTTACGGTTTTATGCTATATCCTAACACCTTATTACACGCCTATGTTGCCCACCAACAGAATGGAGATAATATTCTTTTGGATGACAATCATAGCAGGTCTTTTACTTTCTCGATTTCTTTATATTTCACTCATTTCTGCACCTCGTTTTTATAAACGCATTTTGATTGTTGGAGATTCAAATCATTCCGAAGAAATTTGCAGTTTTCTTCAAGGAGCAGATCCCAATTTTAAGGTCGTAGCTTTTTACGATACCGCAAAGTCAATAAATTCAAAGAGTCAACTTAAATTGAAAATCCCTTTTTTACAGATTCAGGATTTTGAAGATCGCATATTAGAATGGCGGATTTCTGAAATTGTAGTTGCAGCACCGACAGATGGAGGAATGACCAAGGAATTGACCCGTGAATTGATGAAGTTGATGGAAAAAGGGGTGCCTATTCGGGATTATGTGCAAGTCTATGAAGAAATGATGCG
>CAZWVT010000061.1:0-3550 GCA_964636665.1 uncultured Flavobacteriaceae bacterium | reverse complement strand
CAGTTTGCTCAAGTAAAAGATGCTCGAATTACCAAGTTTGGACGATTTCTACGTTTAAGCAGGTTTGATGAAATTCCTCAATTTATCAATGTATTGTTAGGACATATGAGCATCATCGGACCGCGACCGGAACGTCCTGAATTTGTTACGAGTTTGTCGGAAAAAATTCCTTTCTATGAAGTGCGCCATGTGATTAAACCGGGGATTACAGGTTGGGCACAGGTTAATGCAAAATACGGAGCCAGTGAAGATGACGCTCTGGAAAAAATTCAATACGATTTGTATTACATCAAGCATCGCGGGTTGTTTTTAGATTTATCCATTGTTCTAAAAACATTGAGTACCATCGTTTACTTCAGAGGACAATAGTAAAAAACTACTACAGAGAAAATTTTGTTTAAATCGGAACAGTTTAAAAATATCTTCGAACTGTTATGTATCTGAATACTAATGCTATAAACAAAGGCAATAAACCAATTGCAAATTGTTGTACTCCCGTAATCCAATGCAGGAATAGAAGCGCCAACATAAGAATAAGCATTAAATAATATTTTTTAAGCTTATTTCCCAATGGCTTTCTTATTACATAAAAAATGGCAAATAAAGACAATGGAAAAGCCCATAATAAGTTGTAATTATATGCCGCCGCAGTGTGATCGGTGCCAAACCACAGGAAAAGCAGAAAAATCCCGATGATTCCCGTAACTGTAAAAATAAGCACATCCAATATTCGGTTTCGTTTCTTTCTTTTAATATCGGAAATAGTGATTCCAATGATTATTAATGCAACCAAACTGAAAATAAATAGGGGAGAAGTAGTAAAAGAAAAAGCAGTTTTTGCAGGAGCACTTTCAAATAACACACGTTCGTTTTTAACCAGCGGTTCTGTATTTCCGCTGTGATTTATGGTTGCATGTTTTGCTGCTAAATACACGTATTCCGGTAAAAACTGATGTTCCAAGGCAGTCGCTTTACGGTCAATCACTGCGCCTAATGCCAAATTTATTCCAAGACTTCCCCAGCTGTTTTGATGAAGTTTCTTTTGAATGAGTTGTCTTAAGGTATAATCAGTTTCGATATATTCATGGTGATATTCAAGTCGATTGTCTAATGTTAATAATAGCACATCGCGAATTTTTGTGGCGCAATTGTCATAGAAATAGTCGTATCGGTATTTTTTATTTTCCGGCAATGCATTGTTCCACAGAAAATCGGAAACTGCTTGTTTTTCCGCTTTTGTAAGATTGAGTTGTTGTTCTGTAATCCCTCTGTTTTGAGCTCGATAATTTGCATAAAAATCATCATAATAAGAGACGCCTAATTCATACATCATTGTTCCCAATGCAAATTTCAGATAGAAATTGGGTGTGTTGAAATCGTAAACTCCGTAATTAAATACCACATCAACTCCGGCAAGAGAATCTTTGATTCTAAAAGCACTGTGGCCAAATTTATCGTATAGATGTTTTCCGGGTTCAATAGTGAGAATACTTATTTCAGCTTGATCAGATAGGGAACCGAACTGTCCGAAAGAAAGTGAAGAAATAAACAGAAATAAACAAAGAATAATGCGTCGCACAGGAAATGTTTTGATGCAAAGATGAGAAAAACCGTCTTAAAAATAAATTGAACTAAATCAAAAAAGCTTGAAAGAAGATACTTTCAAGCTTTTTTAAAATTAATAGGAGTGTTAGCTGTTATTTCTTAATAACTCTGAATGTTTGAGTTTCACCGTCAATTATAAGTTTAACAATATAAATCCCTTCATTCATATTTTGTCCGATGTTTACTGTTGCAGTTCCGTCAGCAATCGTGTAAACATCTGCATAAACAGTGCGTCCTAACATATCGATTATAGAAACGCTTGCTTCTTTTCCTGTTTGATTTGGGGCAAAAATTGCAAATGAATCTGAAACAATCGGGTTAGGATAAATTCTAATGGTTGATGAGTTATAAGCGTTTACACTCAATAAATCTTCAACGTGAATCGAGAATCGGTTTTCCGCCAAGCTGTTTGCATCGTTTTCAGAAACCTCAAAATTATAGATGGTTGCATCGTTATTAACCAATTGCGTGTAAGTGTCTTCATACGCATCATATAAAGTCAATACGAAATTATCCAATCCGTCAATCATCATTTTAATTGTATAATTTTCAGTGGAATATCCGGAAGTGTGAATTTGATAAACTTCTCCTTCAACAGGCATTTCTCTTCTTTCGAGACTGATTAGTTTTCCGTTTACGTTTAATCCCATATTTTCATCAAAATTCATAGGCTTAGATGCATCAAACTCATCGATATTGTTGGAATAATTTGGTGAAAATACAATTCCGAAACTGTCGTGAAGTGTTTTTCCGTTGCTGAAATTATCGGTAGTAAACAATTGGAAAGTTACCATATCCGAAATCGTCATCCGTTGTGCGCTGGTTTGCGTATGATTTCCAGGAGCTTTATGTGCTTCTGAAAAATTCAAAACAGGACTGTCATTTTGTAAACTTGCAAACTGAGCTGCTTGACCGGGTTGTAAAAATTCATTAGCAGGCGAACCGGAAGTGTTGGAAATTGGAATTGTGTCTAAATTTACAGTAACATAAGAACCATTTGTTCCTAAGTTTGGATCAAAAACGTAATAATGATTTGGGTTGATGTAATCTGATGCTGCAAATACTTGCGTGATATCAACGGCACTTTGATACGGATTTCCGAACATTGCAAATTCTCCTATTTGCATCGCGGGAAAATTAACAGTAATCGAACCATGCTGTAATTCTCCTTTGGAACGAAGAACTGTTGAACTGTGAGAAGTATTGCTGTTTAAATCAATACTTCTGTCCCCTCTGATAAACAAAAGATAAGGTGTTCCGGCATCTAAAGTGTTTACATCGGTATTGTCTATTGAAACAAATTCTTGGTTGGCGATATCTACAACAAACATGGAAGGATTTCCTGTGGCAGTTGCGTCAAAACCGTCTTCTTGGTCGATTAAAGTTCCGGTGATATGTGTTCCAAATCCGGGAGCAGGATCGTCCGTATTGCTAACCGCTCCTTCTTGCCAATTGTCGTGAATGGAAGTGGGAGTGGTTACGGCACTGCTGACCATACGATAAGCGCGTCTGTCACTGGAATAAATTTGAACTTCAGCCTGTCCGAAAATATTGGAAGTCGGACTCATCTCGGCCAATTCTCCGATACTGTTTGGACTGCTGATAAAACGAAGGTCACCATTGATACTTAAATCTTCTGCAACGGAAAGCACCGCATGAATGTTTGCAGCGGCTCCCGGGAATACTACAAAATTCTTTGAAGATAAATCAGATAAAATATCGACAGATCCTTCAACAACATAAACATCGTCAGCGGCAGTTGAATTTAATTCCGGATTGGAAGGAGCCCAAGCATTGTTATAAAAATATCCGGAGAATTCCGTTATTTCCATATCTCGGAAACGAACTACATGACTGGTTGAGCCTGTTCCCGGTACCAAAGCAACCCGAATCATTCCGTCGGTACTGTTGCTTGTGGAAACATCGACAAACTGTGTGTAATCTA
>CAZWVT010000060.1:0-10153 GCA_964636665.1 uncultured Flavobacteriaceae bacterium | reverse complement strand
TAAACGTAATCATCGACGGGAAAGTTGGAACTTTTAAAGTGATAAAAGAATAGATAGGGAAATAATAATTAAGTAAATTAAACATAAACAACCGTCTAAAGAATAATTCAATAGGCGGTTGTTTTTTTGAACTGATACTTGGTTTTAGCCTGTCAGGTTGTGAGATTCCAAGTAAAAATTTTTACAAGCGTAATATCCAGTCGTTGATTGCCGAAGGAGCATTTCTATTATTAAATGCCTATAAACGCATAACTTTTTTTAATTTTTGTTTTTGTTAAGTTTTACAAATCAAGTTGAATATATTCGTTAAATATTTATTTTGTTGATAATTATTACTATTTTTAACGAAAATACAGCATTATGGGGAAGTATTTACTTTTGGTTTTGTGTTCTTCTTTGTGGATGAACGCTTATTCACAGCTGATACTCGTGCCTGATCAACCTAATCAGATGAGTATAAATAAGACTATAAAAGCAAATGATAATTTGACGTTTATTATTTATTCGCCAAATAATAAAATTTTTGCTTATGACGGATTTACATTTGAGGAAATAGTTTGGAGTAATTCTTCTCCGGGTCAGTCTGTCGAATACTACGGGGCTATCGATAACAAGCATTATTTCAAATATGATGAATTCTTATACGAATATGATCACTCAATGAAAGCCACTCAAGTAATTTCTATGCCAACCGATTACCCCTGTAAATCTTCCAAATTATTTGCCAACGATACCGATAACAGCATTTGGTTTAATTGCTTTGATTTGGGATATGACAAAGCAATTTTAACTTTTGATGGAACTTTCTTTGAAGCGTTTGATGTTCCTCAAAATTATAAAAGCAATTATTTTCAATTTTTGTATTCTTCCGATTTAAATCAAGTGTTGATTTGGTACAGTGTGAATAATGCAACTGAAAAGGTATTGTATCATTTTGATGGAAATAGTTTAACTCAAATCCCCAAGCCCAATACCAATTATAAATTATATTGGCCGGGAATAGTATATGATAATCAATTTATTGTAGCTTATGAAGGCTATCAAAATAATCAATCAGGATATTCTTTATTTAAATTTGACGGTGCATCTTTAACCCAGATTCCCGGACTTCGAAATGATTATTCACAAAGAGGATTAATGGCTAAAGAAGATAAACTCTATTTATATGCTTCTAATCATATCTCAAATATTTATGCATTATACGAATATGATGGAACAGAATTTACATCAATTTTAGATGAAACACATAATTTTTTTCCAATATACTTGACAGAAAATGATGGAAAAAATATGTTTTCCCTCGCTAACTCCACGTATAATCCCTCTCTTTACAGTTATGACGGAGTTGATTTTCAAGAAATTACGGGAGCGAATGATTATGTAGGACTTATGTATGCCGGAATGCTAAATGATAAAATATATCTGAATTATCAGGATTCTAATTATCAAAATAACTTGTACAGTTTTACTGCAGGGGATTCACAAGTTGAACCTTTATCAAATTTTCCAGCGGGTTTTACTTATGCTGATTTAGTTGGAGAATTTGATAATGTTCTTTTGTATCGAATGAAAGAATCACCTACTGAATTTAGATTGTTTTCTTATGATGAAACCAATCAGTTTTTAGAGATTCATCCTGATAATTATACTTTTAAAGAATTTGTTTTTGAATTGAATGGCAAGATTTATTTAAGCTTTCTTGATAAGACAACCTATGAAACAAAACTTTTTGTATTAGATGCTACCTTAAACACATCCAATAACAATTTTATTTCAAAAATGATTTTATACCCTAATCCGGTTTCAGATTTTTTAAATATTGAAATTCCGGGCGAAGAAACTTTCCAAAAATTTGATGTTTCTCTGTTTTCAATGGATGGAAAAAGAGTGTATAATCAACCGGAGCTAACTACTGATAATTCTATAAAAATAGATGTAAATCACATAAAGAGTGGGATTTATGTGGTAGAATTAAAAAGTGATAAAGCAACCATACGAACTAAATTCATAAAAAAATAAGACGGGTAACTAAGTAATATATCCATTTTTTGATAAATCCCCTGAAATGGTATTCGTTTCAGGGGATTTTATAAAGTAAATGAGAGTCTGAACTGCTTAACGATTTAACCCTTAATTAATCTTCGAACAGTTTCATTCCCTTCCGAAGAAATTTTAATAAGGTAAACACCATTTTTAAAGGAGGAAATGTCTATTGATGCAGTTCCATTCTTCGGATGAATTTTTTCCGACCGGAGCTTTTTTCCCAGAATGTCATAAAGTGAAACAGCGATTTCCGCCCCGAATAGTGAAGATTGAACGGTAAAATTCGCAGAAGTTGGGTTTGGAAAAACATTTAAATCATCAAAAATGAAAGCATTTACGGAAAGTACATCCGTAGAGATTAAAAATGAAGTCGTCACATAAAGACCTGAGGAAATATCCGTTACCCGAACATAAATAGTCTGTGGGTTTTCAATGTTTTGATATGCCGTGGGATTGACAATAGGATTAATATCTTCCTCAGCATCTGATTCTAACTCATAATAAGTTACACTAAAATCCATCGGATTCAATCCTTGAAGCATAATAGCATCATTCACGGTTAAGTCAAATATTTCAATACCATCACCGTCAGAATCGGAAACAACAAGGTCGATAGGATTGATAATTGGAGGCAACGGCGCTACGATTAATTCCAAAGGAACAACAGTGCTGCACGCTGTAATACTATTTGTGGCTCTTGCGTATATTATTTGGGAAAACGGTACTGTATTTTGATAAGGACTATTGAGTTCTGCACTTGGAGTTCCATTCACGGCATCGTTGTAATTTTCATAATAATGAACCGAAACATCTGGTTCGCCATTTATAATCTCATTGTCTTTTAGAGTCAAATCAAACAGTTCAATTCCATCATTGTCGATTTCTCCAACCAAAAATGGCGTTGGTTCAGCGGGAGTCGGGCTGTCCACTACTATCAAATCCAATTGTGCAATCGCAAAATCGCCTTGGGAATTGTCTGCTCTTGCATAGACTGTTTGTTGATAGGGAACAGTATTGTTGTATATTCCGTAAATAGGAAATAGACCGTTCGACGCATCTGATAAAGTTTCATAATAAGAAACCATCAGAGACATATCTCCAAGGGTAATATCTGCGTCTGCTTGTTGCAAATCAAAAAATGCAAATCCATCATTGTTGTCATCACAACTATACAATGGATTCGGATTTGGGTTTACAACAACCTGTGCTTGCAAAGTAAAACCGGCGAAAACAATTCCGATAAACAGTAAAAGTTTTTTCATTTAATTAAATTTAGAGAAGGGTAATAATAAAAAGTTGAAACTTCCGATTCACTGCAATACTTGAATATTTTTTATTTTATTGATATTTAGTTATTTGTGAATCAAAAAATTACAAAAAAGCACTTTTAAGATTAAGCGTGAAAATATTTTTGCAAAATCAGACATTAAAATGTTGAGTGGTATTCCTACACAAACATCGTTATTGGATTTTCAATATATCTTCTAAATGTCTGTAAATATCTGGCTCCTGTGGCGCCGTCCACGGTTCGGTGATCACACGCCATCGTAACTTTCATTGTATTTCCGATGACAATTGCTCCATTCTTGACTACAGGTTTCTGAACAATTGCTCCGATAGAAAGAATTGCAGAGTTCGGCTGGTTTATGATTGAAGTGAATTCGTCAATTCCAAACATTCCCAGATTTGAAACCGTAAAAGTACTTCCCTGCATCTCGTCGGGAGTGATTTTTTTGGTTCTGGCTTTTTCTGCTAATTCTTTGACATTCGCATTAATTTGAGAAAAACTCATTTGATCGGCAAATCGAAGAACGGGAACAACCAATCCTTCATCTACGGCAACCGCCACGCCAATGTGAATGTGTTTTGCTATTTCAGTTACATCAGGTTTCCAAATACTGTTAACTTGAGGGTGTTCTCTTAAAGCCATTGCTGCAGCTTTAATTACCAAATCGTTAAATGAGATTTTCACATCACCGGATTCGTTTATGGCTTTACGCGTCGCAATGGCATTGTCCATATCCAACTCGATGGTAAGGTAAAATTCAGGTGCCGAAAATTTCGATTCCGATAAACGCTTGGCAATCGTTTTGCGCATTTGGGAATTTTTGATTTCCTCAAAACTTTCAGTTCCCACAGGAATATAACCTCCTGCAGCTGCGGGTTGATAATTTTCAATATCTGCTTTGACAATCCGGCCATTTTCACCAGTTCCCTTAACGTGCATTAAATTAATATTTCGTTCTTCTGCCATTTTGCGGGCAAGAGGTGAAACAAAAATGCGTTCGCCGGAAGTAACTTGAGTAGATTTTTTTTCTTTTACTTCAGAAGTTGAAGCAGCTGTTTCTTTTTTTTCTTCTTTTTTAGTTTCCTGTTTTTTCTCTTCTTTCTTTTCAGAATCTGCTTGTTTTTTGGATACATCTTTAATATGGGAAACATCAGTTCCTTCCGGTCCAATGATAGCCATAAGTGAATCTACCGGTGCTGATTCTTCTTCTGGAATGACTATTTTGAGAAGCACGCCCGAGTAGAAGGACTCAAACTCCATGGTTGCTTTATCAGTCTCAATCTCGGCAAGAATATCGCCTTCTTCTACTTTTTCGCCTTCTTTTTTTAACCAAGCGGCAACGGTTCCTTCTTCCATTGTATCGCTCAATCGCGGCATGGTAATAAGCTCAACACCTTCGGGGATTTCATTTTCAGAGTTGTCGGAAGTGTCAGAATCTTGATTTGACTTTGTATCTTCTGCATCTTCATTATCTGATTCATCATTTTCCGAATTGTCGGATTCTGAAGTTTTTTTCTTATCCTCATTTTCATTTTTGCCATCCAATAAGGTAGAAATATCTTCATCTTTATCTCCGATAATGGCAAGCAGTGAATCTACCGAAGCGGTTTCACCTTCTTGGATTCCGATATGGAGTAGGGTTCCTTCGTAAAAAGATTCAAACTCCATAGTGGCTTTATCGGTTTCGATTTCTGCCAATATATCGCCTTCTTCTACTTTGTCTCCAACTTTCTTAAGCCAAGTTGCCACGGTTCCTTCTTCCATGGTGTCACTTAACCGGGGCATTTTTATTACTTCTGCCATAACTTATAATTTATGAGGTAAAAATGGATAATCTTCTTGTTCATATACGCTGTCGTACATCACATTTTTTTCAGGGAATGGTGATTCTTCAGCAAATTTTTCACATTCCGAAACAAGGTCTTTAATGCGTGCATCAATTTTTTTTATTTCATCTTCAGTAGCCCATTTGTTTTCGTAAATCTTATGAAGCACATAACTGATTGGGTCTTCTTCTTGTTTCTTGGCAACTTCTTCTTTAGTTCGATAATGTTGCGCATCACTCATAGAATGTCCGCGATAACGATAGGTTCGAATTTCCAGAAATGTCGGGCCGTCTCCTCTGCGTGCACGCTTAATAGCTTCGTCCATTTCTTTGGCAACTACTTCGGGTTTCATACCATCTACGGGCTTTGAAGGCATTTCATAGCCAAGCCCCAATTTCCAAATTTCTGTGTGGTTTGCAGTACGCGCTACAGAGGTTCCCATTGCATATCCGTTGTTTTCGCAACAAAAGACTACGGGTAATTTCCACAACATTGCCATATTAAATGTTTCGTGAAGCGATCCTTGGCGCACGGCTCCGTCTCCCATATAGGTCAATGTTACGGCATCACGTTCAAAATATTTGTCGGCAAAAGCTAATCCCGCACCCAAAGGAATTTGTCCTCCAACAATTCCGTGACCTCCGTAAAATCTGTGTTCTTTAGAGAAAATATGCATCGATCCTCCCAATCCTTGAGAAGTTCCCGTCGCTTTTCCGTATAATTCAGCCATTACTTTTTTCGGATCCACCCCCATTCCGATAGGTTGCACATGATTTCGATAGGCTGTTATCATTTTGTCCTTTTCTAAATCCATCGCATGCAGTGCTCCGGCAAGAACAGCTTCCTGACCGTTGTATAAATGCAGAAATCCGCGGACTTTTTGATTGATATATACTTGGGCTAATTTATCTTCAAATTTGCGCCAGAAAAGCATGTCTTCATACCATTTCAGGTATGTTTCTTTAGTTATTTTCTTCATCTAGATAAAATAAATATTGGCGAAAAACCAAAATTATTAAACGGATAACAAAAATAGTATTTTAAACTGTGATTTTATAATGGAGTGATAAAAGAATGCGCGGGCTTAACAACTCTTTAGATAATACAGGTTTCTTCGACGACTTGTTAATGTAATAAATGTCGCTTGATATCAAAAATTATAAATAGCTAGAATCAAAGCTGAGTGGGAGTAAATCTTTGAGTGAATTCACTTTGTAAATTATTCCCACTTCGCCCATAAAATAAATGGCAATCGGTTTTTTCTGTCGTTGTTCGTATTCTGCAATCGATTGACGGCAGGCACCGCAAGGGGCGACAGGTTTGGATACTGTATGATTTTCAGCACTGGCGGTAATGGCAATAACCTCAATTGAATCATTGGGGAAATTTGCACCGGCATTGTAAACAGCTACGCGTTCTGCACAAAGTCCTGACGGATAAGCCGCGTTTTCCTGATTGCTTCCTAATATGATTTTGCCGGAATTTAGTCGTAATGCTGCGCCTACTTTAAATTTAGAATAAGGTGCATAAGCACTTTCGCGTATTTGTTTTGCCTTGTTCATTAGCTCCTGAATTTCTTCGGGAAGCTCATTGACGGATTCATAAATGACTACCGGTATGCGAATATCCTTGGATTTCAAATAAGCTATTTTTTTAATCTTCTATAAAAGTTTCTCCAAAGTTAAAGGTCAAACCAAATCTCAATGTTCCTTCTAAAGGACTTTGAATTTGTGCTGTGGAAAATAAATAAGAAACATCGATATTAATTGATGTGTAACGGAATCCGGCTCCAAAAGAAGCAAATTTTCGCGACCCTTTTTCTTCACTTTCATTAAAATACCCTGCGCGCAATGCAAAAACATCCTGATACCAATACTCTGCACCCAATGCCCAAGTTATTTCTTTAAGTTCTTCGCTAAATCCACCGGGAGCATCACCAAAAGAAGAGAAAATACCACCAAAAAAGTTTTGATTATAATAATCATCTTCACGATTTATTTTTCCGTCTTCATTGGAATCGCTTGGTGTTGGAACCAACAATTTATTAAAAGCTGCAGTTACGCCAATTGTATTGTATTGATCAAGTATAAAATCAAATCCACCACCGAGCGCAAGATTGGTAGGTAGGGAGTTTTCTTGCCCCAATTCGTCATATTTAAGTTTCGGACCTATATTTGAAATATTAAATCCGGCTCTCCATCTTCCATTAAATTCGTCGTAAGCAATTTCCTGACTCTGATAATATCCTGCAATATCGACCGCAAAGGTGCTGGCAGCATTTGAATCGTCACTAAAATCAGAAGGTATTTTCAAGTCTGAGCGAATGTATCTTCCGGCAACTCCCATCGAAAAACGATCGCTTAGTTTTAGGGAATAAGACACGTCAAACATCAATTCATTTGGTTTTACAATCCGCCCCGGATCATCTGCTGTTTGGCGTAATTCAATTTCACCGGTATTAAAATATCTAAAACTCGAACCAATGGCACTTCTTTCATTAAGTCGATTGTAATATGTTAAGTTTCCAAGAAAGATGTCGTTTACCAATTTGCTTAAATAAGGAGTGTAGGTAACTCCGACAGCTTGTTTGGATGAGGCAAATGCAAATTTTGCAGGATTCCATTGTTGAGAAAAAGCATCCGGAGAGGTTGCTACTCCAATATCACCCATTCCCGCTGCACGAGGATCTCCGGCAATCAACATAAATGGAACAGCTGTGGTAATTACTCGCTGACCTTGAGTCGGATCCGCACCACCTTGTGCGTAACCTTTTACTGCCAATAAACAAATTATAACCGGAATTAAAATCTTCTTCATGTGTATAAATTTTGTGAACAAATATAAATTTTAAATTTTTATAGGATAACGAGTTTCTCGAATTTCTCTACTCGTTGATTTGTTAAGGTTGATTTGACAGTCAGTTTGTAAACATAAACACCTTTCCCGATACGATCCCCGAAGTCGTCTCTGCCATCCCAAGTAATGTCGCGTGCAAGAAATCCATCGGTTATAATTGTGTGGTTTTTAGTCCAAACTACTTTTCCGGAAACTGTGAATATCTGAACTTGCACATCAAGTGGTTCATGGGGGCGATTGTGATTAAACCAGAATTCAGTGTAGTTTACAAACGGATTGGGATAATTTAATACCCTGCTGATTTCGAGTTTGTCATTTCCTGCAACGATAAACTGAATTTCTGCTGTTGATGAATTGTTGTAAACATCCCAAGCTTTTAAAGTAAGGGTGTGAATTCCTTCTGACAAATCACTTAACTTATAACTTGCAGTTCCGTTGGTAAAATCATCAACCTCCGTTTGATAAAATTCATTTAATACAATGGGATTGGATTCGTCTCCGTTTATGATGGCAACCAAATCGTGACCAATTCCACTGGAAGTGTTGATGCCATTTTCGTCATGTAATTTTGCGATAAGTGTGGGACTGCTGTTTGTGATTCCTCCTGAAACAAAACTCTCGTCGTTCATATACAATTTGATTTCCGGACCTTCTGTGTCTTCGGGAGCGTTTTTATTTAATCCGCCGATGAGAATATCTTGATTGACTCCTGTTTGGTCTTCGAGTGCACCGTCTCTTTTTGCATAAAGACTTATCCTGCCTTTTCCCACGGGAATTTGAATGTCTCTTGGTGCAACAAATTCAAAGCTGAAACGTCCGTTGGAAATACTGGCTTTTCCATTAAAAACACTTTCTCCCAAAGTTACGAAATCCATATAAACATTGTTATTGTCATTGTCCAAGGTGCGACGCATCACATTCTTATCAAAAACTTTGACTTCCAAAATGCCGTTGTAATCCGGAATTAATTGACCGTGTAGTGTGCGTATTTCACCGTCAAATTTAATTCTGCTCAGCGCCTGGATGGTATCGGTTGTTTCTTCTATGGGAATATCATTCATTTTTGTAATTGCGATATCCTGTTTTGGAAATGCAAGCGGCAAGGCAGGATCTCCTATATAAAAAATAGCTCTTCTATTATGGGAGGAGACATCGTTTTTTGCCAATCTTAAAGCTTCGGCAGGAACCATCGGGACATCTCTGTCATATCCGAACATATAAGGTGCCAATGCTTTATTGAATTCAATACCTACGCTTATAAAGACAGCGCGAGTGGTGGTTACCAATGAAATTGCACCGCCCTCTGGGTTGAGATAAGTTAATTCGCCAGCTGTAATACGTAATGGATTGTCAAATTTTGTAAACTCACAAGTTACGGTAATCATACAAGGTAAGTTATTTATATTCCTTAACTCTTGTGCATTTTCTTTGGTGAAAATTGCTTCGTGGGCAAGTCCGTCTTCACCACCGTGACCAAAATAATTAAGGACGATTGCGCCCACATCAAAAGCACTTTTTATAGCTTCATTAACTTCAGGATAGCGATTTCCTCCGGCAGATGTCTGTTGTTGATAGGCGTCCGTGTGAATTTTCTTTACATTAATAAAAGGTTTTCTTTTGGAAATTGTGTCTCCTAGTTCATCTAAACTTTTTTGAAGACTTGCTTCGCTTGAATAATCAACATCATCTGATACTAAAACAAAATTTGTACGCCAGTTTCCATGAGATTCCTCAGATGCATAGTGAATAATTTTATCAACCATCGTATTGGCATCAGAGACATTATCGGCTATAATTCTTCCGACTGCAATATCCAAACGGTCGATATCAGTCATTCTATTGCCGTATTTATCATAAGAGTGACCGCCGATAGTGCCTTCATCCGGTCCCATATTTCCAAAGAAATCATCAGACATAAATGAATTGGCTTCATCGGTATGGCTTACTGTATGAAAAGTAGGAACAATATTGTTGTTGTTTGCCAATCGATCTTTGTAATCAATGGAGGTGTCACCAATTATTCCAATATACTTTAAACGTTTCGAGGGTTCTGAAGCGTTGTAATATACATACCTTACAAGATTTCGTATAGCACCGATGTCTTGTTTTCCTGAGCTGAATTCTTCATATATTTTATCGG
>CAZWVT010000059.1:0-10320 GCA_964636665.1 uncultured Flavobacteriaceae bacterium | reverse complement strand
GCTGCCATATTAATCACCACATCAAACTTGTAGTTTTTAAAAAGTGTGGGCAGTTCCGTACGGTCTTCCAGATTCATACGAACAAACCCAAAACGGTTTCCGTAATGGGAAGAATGGCTCATCGCGTTAAATTCGGCAGCAGCCTGTTTGTCAATGCCCAGTTGTGCTAACCGGGCATATTTCAGGTTGACATCGTAATAAGCATTTATGTTATCTAGTCCGATGACTTCATAACCGGATTCCAAGAGGTCTTTACAGATATAAAATCCGATAAAGCCCGCCGCACCCGTAACCAATGCTTTTTTTGCCATTAGATTAAATTTTGAATTGGTTTTTTATTCCATCTTGCTGTTTCCTCTTCCTATGGCGTAGTACTTAAACCCAAGTTCGTCAAGTTTTTTATTTTCGAGGAGTTTTCTTCCGTCAAACAAGAATGCCGGTTTCATCATATTTTCATAAATCCGATTCCAATCGTACGTTTTAAACTCGTCCCACTCTGTCAAAATTGCAATTGCATGCGCATCGGTTGTCGCTTCATAAGGGTCGTTTACTACTTTTACCAATCTTCTGTTTTCTTCGGGCGAACGGGTGCCAAGAAAATCCAAATCGGCATAAATGCTTTCTTCGGGAACTTTGGGGTCGTAAACCGTAATTTCCGCTTCTTCGTTCAGCAATTCATCGGCTACATAAATCGCAGCAGACTCGCGTGTGTCGTTGGTATCTTTTTTAAACGCCCATCCCAAAAATGCAATTTTCTTTCCGGAAACTGTATTGTACAACGTACTGACGATATTTTCGGCAAAACGTCTTTTTTGGTGGTCGTTCATAATGATAACCTGCTCCCAATAATCTGCAACGGCATTCAATCCCAATGATTTGGAAATATAGACGAGATTGAGAATGTCTTTTTGAAAACAAGAACCTCCAAAACCGACTGAAGCTTTTAGGAATTTCGGTCCGATTCGGCTGTCTGTTCCAATGGCGCGCGCTACTTCGTCCACATCGGCGCCGGTAGCTTCACACAATTCCGAAATGGCATTGATGGAAGAAACACGCTGTGCCAAGAATGCATTCGCCGTAAGTTTTGACAATTCCGAAGACCAAACGTTGGTCGTGATGATGCGCTCTCTTGGAATCCAAGTGTTGTAAATTTTCACCAAAGCTTCCATAGCTTCCCGTCCTTCCGAAGTTTCTTCGCCTCCGATAAGCACGCGGTCGGGATTGACCAAATCGTCGATGGCGGTTCCTTCGGCCAAAAATTCAGGATTGGAAAGTATTTGGAATTTTACGCCGTTTCCGGTATTGTCCAATATATTTTTTATCGCCTGCGCTGTTCTCACGGGCAAAGTCGATTTTTCAACTACAATTTTATCTGATTTTGAAACACGGGCGATTTGTCTTGCCGACAATTCTACAAATTTTAAATCGGCTGCCATTCCCTTTCCTTTTCCGTAAGTTTTTGTTGGCGTATTAACCGATATAAAAATCATTTCGGCTTCGTCTATGGCTTTTTCCACATCGGTGCTAAAAAACAAATTTCGATTTCGAGCTTCTGCAACCACTTCTTTTAATCCGGGTTCGTAAATGGGCAATCCGTCCAAATCGGAATGATTCCACGCATCAATACGTTGTTGGTTAATATCGACAACAGTTACCTGAATGTCAGGATTTTTCTGAGCCAATACAGACATGGTAGGACCTCCTACGTATCCGGCTCCAATGCAGCAAATCTTTGTAACTTTCACTTTAAATTTATTTATTTGATTAGTTTATTTATTCCGTGTTTATTAAATTTAACTCAGGATATTACTCTTATTTATGTATAATTCATCCTCTTTCGCCTTTAAAGCAGGGGAACTTTAACCGGGGCGCAATAAGCTATTTTTTTAAAGGCGCTAAGATACAAAAACGTATCTAAATTCATTTTGAAATATACAGACAAATAAAGAAAGGTCTTTTCGGTTATATAATCCTAACACCTCGTTGGGGTTTTATATATTTCTCAAATCAATATCTTTATTCACGCAGTCGCAATTCACATTCTTTTTCCAAGCCGGGTTCAATCTTTAATGTTATCCCGCCTTCGTCATTCGGTTTTAAAAGCGTATTTTCTCTGATGACAATTTTCTTTTTGGAAACCAAATTGAGTTTTGCTTTATCTGTAAATTCTTGATTTTGAATTTGTACTGCTGCGTGCGAGGTCAATTTAAAATCCCATCGTTCAAAGCGCTGATTTTCCACGGTGACAACTTCGTTTTCCGAGTACATATCGTGCACCATTTTTACCGCCCGTCCGGTGTGTAACATCCCGGCGCCGTACATTCCTTTATAAGGTTTGTTTGCTTCAATGGCATCGATGTTGGTCGAGGTCAATTTAATGATGGTTTCCACTTCATCCGCAGGAAGACACGGATAGAGTGAAAACATCAATCCGATTGTTCCTGTAACCAAAGGAGCTACGCCCGATGTTTGATTAAATTCACTGACATCGACTCTGTCGTTTAACGCCAATTCGCCATACCTGAAAATTCCAACGGAAGGTGCGACAATATCGATTTCGTCGTTCAGGTTTTTAATACTTATCGGATATAAATGGGGCAATTGCGTAGTATCGTTGTCTTTGAATCCGCCGGTACGACCTACGTAATAACGGATATTCTCGATATAATATAAATTTTTAGGCATTTCTATATTGATGTTTTCCCGATAATCGGCATAACGATGAGAAGCTGATGAAACTGCAATCACGCCGTCATAAGATGCGGGATAGTAATAAACATTTCCTTGGCTTTCTAAGAATGGCAAATTATGACCGATGGCAACTACCACCGTTCCGTTTTCCAACATTTCATAAATGGCATCTTGTGCGGTTTGATAATAACGTGTGATGCCCCAACTGCAATTAATCACTTTTGCACCCAATCGGGATAGTTCTACCAATTGTTCCAACGTATCCCAATTGGAATAATGCGTTGAATATATACTGCAATCGTAACAAATTCCCGGAATTCCGTAGCCGTTGTTTCCTTGCGCCGCTGCTGTGGCTGCCACAGAATATCCGTGTCCATCGACCAACTGTGATGAACGGATAATTTTGGATTTTCCTGCAAATTCAATGTCGAGCGTATCGATGGTGCCGTCTGAAATTCCGATGATGACATCCCGAGAACCTGTCGTATAATACCACGCTTCAGGAACGCCTAAAAAATCGTAATAATCGAGATTGACTTGCGCACCAATATTTTCACCTATGGTACTGGTAAGGCCGTAATCGTTGGGTTCAAAAATTTTCTTGTCTTCTTCGGCGATGCGTTCGCCATATTCAAAAAGATGGGAAGCTTTTTCCAACAAATCTTTTTTCAAAGAAGGCTTATCGGCAATGACGAAAAATGTTTTTTTAAGATTTTCTCTCTTTGCATTTCTCCAGGTTTTTTTGAATGTTTTGATTTTGTAGTCCTCCAAAATTTGTTTCAAATCAGCATCATTTCCTGTATAAACCAAATGCTCGCCACGTTGTTCAAAGGGTGGATTGAAAATAGTGTCATGTGCGCGAAAGTAAAACCACGAATCCGATTCTTGTGCTTGCATTTTAGAATGAAATAGTACACAGAAAACAATGTATATATATAGGTGTGTTTTAAATTTCATACTTTCTTTTTTTCATTAATAGATTTAACTGCTTTCAATAGCATTTAAAATTTGCATTGCATTTTTT
This sequence comes from uncultured Flavobacteriaceae bacterium, assembly GCA_964636665.1. GTDB lineage: Bacteria > Bacteroidota > Bacteroidia > Flavobacteriales > Flavobacteriaceae > JAAYLC01. The sequence continues at coordinate 6,605 of CAZWVT010000059.1, read as the reverse complement.
TTATTGTCGAATAACGCCCGCAATCCATGTCGCGATTTCGGGGAATCTGATTGCATACATTTTTTAATGGCTGCGATCATTTCTTCCCAATTATGTGCAAGTTCAACTTCGCAGGAAAATTTATTGTCAAAAAGCATGTCCTCATTCATCACGATATGTCCCACGGTTTGTACGGCATGCACCAATTTAAGTTTTATTCCCGTATTCTGTTGGGTGTATAAAACATGGCAACGTGCCTGTATGACAAGCCTTTCCATTTCTTGCTGAGACGGATTGGCTATTAATTGTATTTTATCTACTTTTTCAATTGCAGAAACCAATGAAGGACGCGGAGATTTTCCGGCAACAATCACTTTTGAATCAATATGGGCAAATACATTTTCCACCAGTAATTTTGCAGCTTCATAATTTTCGGCTACGGCTAAATTCCCGTGGAAAAGCACATAATCATCAATCTTTTCAACTTTTGGAAAAAGTTTTCCGAATGGTGGAATCCACCGGGTTTCTCCATATTTTTGAAAATGTGTTGCATCTTTTCGGGTCAGTGCCAATATTAAGTCGGCATGAGAAAGTTGGGGTTCAAAGCGTCTTAATTTATTGGCTTCAGATTTAAAATATCTCTTTTTAAGTAGGTTGCTGCTGCTTTTTGAGAGTCCTTTGTAATAATCGTGTTCCACATTATGCGTGCGCACCATTTTGAAGTGTGCTTTTAATTCTTTGCGATGCAAATAAGCGCAAGTATGAAGGCCTTCAAACAAAATGGGCGATGGATTGCGGATTAAATTCTTCAACAATTCCGGATGTTCCCGAGATTTGACGATAAAGGGGTTCACAGACATCAAGGATTTTACAGACAGTGGTCTTTTGTAATAATAGACCTTTTCGCAGAATTCATACAGTATTTCATAGTCTTTTCTTGAGCCATAAGTAAAGAGGTGTAAATCTATTTTTACGCCGAGCGCATGCAAGGCTTTGAGTTTATAAAACACTTCTACCGCCCCTCCATAATCCGGTGGATTGGGATTGTCGAACGCTACAACTTGAAGGGCATGAATCACGTGTGTGATGTTTGATTCTTAACGCTTCAAATATACAGAATCTGTTTTAGGTCATTTTAAAAATGGGATTAAAAACACTGTGTACTCTGTGCCGCTGTGGTGAAAAAAACCACAAAGACACGAATACCACAAAGAAATAACTCAACGATAAATTAACCGCTAAGAAAAATATTGTGTATTCTGTGCTTAAGTGAAACATTGCGAAATAAAATCCTCATCTCTCCAAATTATATTTAGTTTTGCATTTTGTGGTGAGGTTGCTATAATTTTTGAATTAAACCCAATGCATGCCTAAAATTTCCGTTATCATTCCGCTTTACAACGAAGAGAAAGCAATTGTCCATACGTTGGAAAGTGTCTTTGCGCAAACATTTACCGATTACGAAGTGATTGTGGTCAATGACGGCTCTACCGATAAAAGCGAAAGTACTGTTCAAACCATTAAAAATGACAAGCTGCGGATTATTTCGCAAACCAATGCCGGAGTTGCCGCAGCACGAAATACCGGAATTGCACATTCGCAAGGAGAATACATTGCTTTTTTGGACGCTGATGATGTGTGGCATCCCGACTATCTGAAGAAACAAGCAGCGACCATTGCCAAATTTCCCGATGAAGTTGCTTTTGCAACCGCTATTTACGTGGAAAACAAAGCCAAAAAACCACAACCCGCTTTGTATAATTTTCCCTTGCCGGCTGAACCGAAGCCTTTGGATTATTTTCAAAACAGCTTGAAAAGTTCCATCATTCACACTTCTGCCGTAATTATCAAAAAAGAAATTACTGAAACCGTGGGGGTTTTTGACACTTCTATAAAGAGTGGACAAGACACCGATTTGTGGATTCGCATCGGTTTGAAATATCCCATTGTTTTTACTCCGGAGATGTTGAGTACTTATACCTATACTGCCGGAAGTTTGTCTTACAGAGGCACTCCCATAAAGCACCGGTTGAACTTTAAGAAATTTGCAAAAGAAGAAAAAGACAATGCCGCACTTAAAAAATTTCTGGATTTCAATCGATTTTCATTGGCAATAAAGGCAAAAGAACAAGGAGATAAAGTTAGTTTTCGAAAATTGGTTTCTGAAATCGACAAAAAGAATCTCAATGGGAAACAACGGTTGTTACTGAAAATTCCATTGTTTGGTATTCGGTGGTTGCAGAAATTCAAAGAAAAGATGGAAACTTACGGAATCAGGCTCAGCCCTTTTTAAAATTTAGATAATCTTCGTACTCCCGGATGTAATCATTCTCGTCGTATTCCGCACTTACCAAGGAGAGGCAAACCGCGCCCGATGAAAAATTTTCCAGTTCCCTCCAAATTCCGTTAGGAATCAACAGCCCGCGATCCGGACGATTCAATGTAATGCTGATACGTTCTTTGCCGTTGTCCAGCACCACATCAAAACTGCCACTCAATGCGATGAGAAACTGCTTTAAAGTTTTGTGAGCATGACCACCGCGCGTGGACGTACTGGGAACATCATACAAATAATAAACACGCTTGATGATAAAAGGAATGGTATCTTTCTCAATGACAGAAAGGTTTCCGCGTCCATCGGGATCACTTATTTTTGGTATGCTCAATAAAGCAGCATTGTTAAATTCAGGGTGTTTCATGTTGTTAAGAGTTTATCCCATTGTTCGGCAATTGCAGTTTCAGATAAATGAGCTACCGACGCCTGACTGTTCCTTTTGCAAATCTCGTATAAATTTTTGTCTTGAACCATACGATTCATCGCTTTCGACAATGCATCAACATCGTGATTCGGCACTAACAAACCATTTTGTTCGTGACGGACAATTTCTTTTGGCCCGCTAATGCAATCTACGGAAACCACCGGCGTTCCCACCGAAAACGATTCAATCAGCACGCGTGGAAATCCTTCGTAACGGCTTGTAAGTACGGTAAAAAGTGCCTGTTGATAATACGGATAAATCCGGGAATTAAAGGGAATAAAATCTACAGTTTCAGAAATTTCTAAATCAGAAGCTCGTTGTTTTATCTGCTCCAAATCAGGACCGGAACCTACTATTTTCAATCGTATGTTTTTTGTCGGCAATATGGATTTTTGGTAAGCTTCCAACAAAAGTGAAAAATTCTTTACCGCATTCACCAAACGACCTACAAATAAAATATAAGGTTCAACAATTTCTGTACTTTCCATTTTGGGAACAGTTTCAATCGGATTGTAGATGGTGACCACTTTGTCTGTTTTATAGGTCGTATTAATTTCGTTCGAAATGTGTTTAGACACACCGACAATCTTTTCGACTCTGTTGACAATTTGTTTTGATATGCGAGAATGCTGCGGTAGATATGCTTTCAAATTGCCGCTCCGAACGACATAAACAACACGAAATCCGCGGTAGATGTAATTCAAATAATACCATTCTTTCATTGCCACAGAGCGGGTTCGGTTGTCGATAATCCAATCAAATTTTTCACGGATCAAAAATTGGCGCAGTTTCTTAAAACGCAAAAAACGATGAGGCAGCTTGTCTTTTTGTTTTTTTAATTTACCGAGATTCATCAATTTTCCCGAAAATTCGTAATCCACATGGTCGTTGAGAATTACCAAATGAACTTCATAGCCGCATTTTTCCAACAAACGAGAAAGCAAGGCTGTGGAACGCTCCGCACCTCCTTGTGCGAGGGAAATCGCAACCAAACATACTTTTTTTGGAACCGGCAGAGGCATTGATTGAATTGTAGTAAATTTGAAAACAAAAACAAAGATACATTTTTCCGTTTCGCATCGGGAAATATTTCAACAGAAAGCATGAAAATCCTTTTAGTCGGTGAATACAGTCGGTTGCACAATTCTTTGAAAGAAGGCTTGCAAACTCTCGGACATCAAGTCACGTTGATTTCTACCGGTGATGATTTTAAAAAATTCGATTCCGACATTTTATTAAAAAGAAAATACGACCGCGGGTGGCTTAAAAAAGTCAAAGTCGGAATTTATAAGTTCACCGGCAAAGACATTACCTCTACTTCCATCAAACGGCAATTTTTTAAACATGCCGACCAACTAAAAGGCTATGATGTAGTGCAACTCATCAATGAAAGTCCATTAGGAACGGATGCTGAAACAACGAAGGAAATGATTTCCTTTTTAGAGAAAAACAACAAACGGTTTTTTCTGCTTTCTTGCGGAACGGACTACAGCAGCGTCAGCTATGCTTATGCGCAAAAGTTTAAATATTCCATTTTAACACCTTTATTTGAGAACAAAGTCCACAAAAAAGATTTTGCTCCCGCATTAAAGTATTTGCAACCAAAGTTCAAGCAACTTCACAACTATATTTTTGATGTTATGAACGGCGTCATTGCTTCGGATATGGATTATCATCTCCCTTTAAAGGGTCATGAAAAATATTTAGGTTTAATGCCAAACCCTATCAATACGGAGAAACTTGACTATTTGCCTATTGAAATTGATGATAAAATAAAAATATTTCACGGCATCAATCGGACGAATTTTTATAAAAAAGGAAACGATTATTTTGAAGCTGCCTTAAAGTTGCTGCTTAAAAAATATCCAAGAAAAGTTGAAGTAATTACGGTTGAAAGTCTTCCGTATCAAGAATATATCGAAAAGTATAATGCTGCCCACATTCTCCTGGATCAGGTACTTTCATACGATCAAGGCTACAATGCTTTGGAAGCTATGGCAAAAGGAAAAGTAGTGTTTACCGGCGCCGAGCAGGAATTTTTGGCATATTATGAGTTGCAAGAAGATGAAGTTTGTATCAATGCACTTCCTGATGTGGAGGCCATTTTCAACAAGTTAGAAGAACTTATTTTGAATCCGGACAAAATTTACAGCATTTCTAAAAATGCCAGAGATTTTATCGAGCGTGAACATCATTATGTGAAAATCGCACAAAAATATCTGAATGTTTGGCAGCCAACCGGAGAATCTTCCAAATCAAAGCTATAGTCCTTTTCTTATGAATTGGCTGTTAATATGGCAATTGAATGGTTTCGGGATCGACAAATTCCGTGGTGTATGGATTTTCCAAATAGCTCAACCGCGGTTTTTGGAATTGTATAATATCTTCTCTCGTAATGCCATAAACACTCCAATAATTTGCCAATAATTGGGCAAAAATATTATCGTCCCAATGTCCGAAGAGCGGTCGCCCGTCTTTGGGTTTCATTTCAATTGCTTCCACCAACAAAGCATTGTCGGTTTCCTCAAAACGATATTCAGGTTTTTGTTGCAGGATGTAATCCAAGTAATGGAAATGTGCATACAATTCTTCGAACTGCAACGGATGCAAAACAGAACCTTCCATTTTGGTTAAAGTATCTTTCATTCTATCTTTAAGCACACCATTGTCTTGAAAACAAACAATCATCCCAAAACCATTTACGCCCATTTGGAACAGCAAATTGACCGTATCGTCGCGATAAGTAAAAATATCCGCGGAAAACTTCAATGGAAACACCACCACACTCCACGGTTTGCGGCCTTTAAATTTTACAGGCGCAATCAAAGATTGCATCATCAGATGGAAAAGTGTAAATCGGCGTTTTAGATAAGGAGACAGGGTAAATTCTTTACCTTGGCGCAGCAATCGATTGCGTTCATAAGTGAGTTCCAAATATATCAATCCGTAAATAATACGTCCCGACCATTGGAACAGCTCTTTCTCGTCAAGCGCCGCCATTGCTTCATAACCCAAATCAAACGCCGTTCGGAATTTCGTGTCCAATTCCTCAAATTTCTGAATAACCTCGGGCGATGCAGGAAGCCGTAAGTCCGAAAAACGGTAGGTTTTCGTTTTATCGATAACCTCAAATTGCTCATCGCCAAAACTGAAGCGTTCCAACATCCATTCCGGAAAAACACTCATCGTTTCGGCAGTCAATGCACCGGAAAGAAAGCAAAAATGTTTGTCGAAAATAAGCTCTTCAAAAGGATTGTACAGTTCAAAGTTCATAGCGAAAAGTTTTTTGCAAAAATACAGAATACAAAACTTTAAACTACGGTATAAGGAAATTCAAAAATTGGATTTAGAAGCAAGAAAAGCTAAAAGCCGAATCGTGAGGCTCTTGGGTATTATTGCCGGTTTTAAAATATTGTTATGGACTTAATTAGACATTAATAATGTTGTTAATCAACAATTTATGCGTAAACAGACGTTCTCTCATCTGTTCAAATCTCTATTCTTTTTTAAATTTTACTAAATAATATTAACAAAAAATTAATCGTTATCCATTTTTATGATTTGTGGGTTATCAATTTCATTCTTCTATATATTTTGGTGTGTTTTTCATTTTTTTACAAAAAGTTATATCTTTACTAATTGAATACTTAAAAAATATGATTTTCATTATAAAACAATTGTTTATGAGAGCAAAACTATTTCTACTTGCAGCGTGTACTTTGATTATGGCTTGTTCCTCCGACGATGACAAACCCGAACCAAATCCGGAATTGAAAATAAAAAAATTCATCCGTATGGTTTATAATACTGAAACCAATCAGAATTATACATTAACCCGAACATTTGACGAATCCGGCAAACCTATTC